>JBDLIU010000362.1:0-4551 GCA_039714715.1 Bacteroidota bacterium | reverse complement strand
AAAACTAGCTTCATCTGCCAATATTCCATTAGGTCCATCTGGATTAAAACTTACAAAACTAGGGGGTGAGTTTGGTTATAATTATGCAATTCAATTTACAGAAACAGGAACATCAACAGGTAACCCCCAGGAAGGTAATTATGTAGTAGGTCTTACATTAGGAGTAGCAGATTTAGCCGGAATGGTAGAAGTTGAGGGCACCTCGCTTGTACAATTTGGCAATGGAAAATTTGACCTGAACCTGGATGGACAAATAAGTATTCCAAAACAAAACAGTGTGGCAGTGGGCAAGGTAAATGCTAATTATAAACTGCCGGATCACACCCTGGCTGGTAGCCTGGGTCTGGATGTAAATGTGCCACCTTCAACAGGCAAAGTGCTGAATGGGAATTTTGAAATGAAGTATGCTGCAGGAGGAGGTAACTGGTCGGTGTCATCAACAGATATTAGCGCCAGCTTGTTTAGGGAGGTTCAATTTACAGGTAACATTGCCCTTGCTGGCTCAACAGATAAAGACACGTTTTCGGGGGTTCTGTCAGGGTCTGCTGCCTATGATTTTTCTATCAGGAAAGATTTCAAAATTTTAGCATGGAATTTAAGAGCTCAACTGGCAACAGGATTCAACTTTAAAGGAGATATAGCATTTGATGATACCGGTGCAGAAGGTAATGTGAGCTTGAATATATATGCCAATGGTGATATTGGTGTTGAAAATGATATTGGTGGATATGATACAGTAATTGGTATTAGTGGTTCAAGTCTGGCTCAATTGAAATTCAATAGAGAAAATGTAACTGTTACGGGACAAATGGATGTCACCTTTACATTCAAGGGTTTTGAATACGGTGAAACGATACATATTAATCAAACAATATGAAAAAGAAACTAACAATTCTAACAGTACTCCTAATGAGCTCAATACTTGGAATTGCACAGCAAGCAAGTTTTAAATTATATGGAGAGCGATCGGATAGTACGATATCACTGGCATGGATTCCGGAGCACTGGCCAGATGGCATGGAAGGGGTAGTAATTAAACGCAAAGTAAACCAATCAGCATGGGAGTTACTGACACCGGAAGTTGTTATCCCTGCTTCTTTTGTAGGCAAAGATTTATCAAATGTAGAGCCGTCACCTTCGGAACAAGCAAGGCTTAACAATAAGCTGAAGGAGAAGATAGATAACCAGAAAGCAAAACCGGTATCTCATGAAGAGTACTTAAATGAAATCCTGCCTGATAAAACCAAATATGCTTCTATCGCATTCATCTTTGCTATTGATTACGATTTAATGCTACTCAATGGGTTGGGTTGCATTGATAGAAATACCAATAAAACAGACCAATATGAATATGGCATATTCCCGGTTATCAATGGTAGAATTGCTAATTCTCCTGTAGCGACTTTTACTTCTTCGGCTGGCGCTAATTTCAATCCTGAATTAAACATGAAACCTCATGCTGAGGTAATAGGGGCAAATATAAAAATACGCCTACACTGGGAATTCGACCTGAATGAGTTTCAGAAAAAACAAATCAAAGGATTTAATATCTACCAGGTCAGTAAGGAGGAAGCAAGAATAAAATTAAACATGAACGTTATTTGGATTACCTCTAAAAATGACCCTGCAGATTTAAATTACCTGGTTGAATTCCCGGAAGAAAAAACCAGTTTCCTGTCAGTGCCGGTTTCTTATTTTGGCACAGAAGGAGAACCGAGAGAAATTGTGTTTGATCCGGTGGTCTATACAATTAAGGTTCCACCACCCAAACTTAGCTGTGCTATTTCGGCTCGATCAGCAAAACTTAACTGGCAAATTGAACATCAATATGATTCTCTTATAAGTGAATTTATTGTTGAAAGACATTCTCCTGAAGGGATGGTAGAGTTAACCAAACGTGATTCAAAATCCCGGGAATACAAATATCAGGTTGAAGAATTAGGAAGATATTATAAATTCAGAGTAACTGCACAAACTGTAACGGGCAAGAAAATCTGGAGCAACGAATGCATGGTGCAGGCAATTGATGAAACCAATGTGCAATCTCCAGGCAACTTAAAGGGTGAGGTTATTAAAAAGGAAGATCAGTATTTTATTCAGTTAACATGGGATTACAATGCGCCTGTAGCCGATAAAGAGTTTCGTATCTATACTGATGGGCCGGGGAATGAATTGATCTATGATTCTTCACTTCCCAAAGAAATCACATCTCCTTATTTAATCGAGGTAGTAAGATCCAGGAGCGAAAAGAGCCATTTCGCTGTATTGGCAAGGAATTCAGCAAGAGAGAACAGCAATTTAAGTAATGAAATTGAAGTAATCACCCCCACAAGAAAATTGCCTCCAATCAGTATTACCTCAATTTCAAGTGGTGAAAAAATTGTAAACCTTGAATGGAGGTTCTCCAGGGATGTGCTGGATTTAAAAGGATTTAGAATTCTTGTTGATGATAAAGTTATGCTTACTGAAGATAAAATTAGTTCTGGTCAGCGAGCGATTAAGCTTGAAAATATTTCAGAAGGAAAACACACAGTGGAGATAATAGCTGTAACAGATTTTGATATTGAAGAACAGTCAACCCCCCAATTCATAACAGTAAAATGATGAAAGCGATAAGATTAATATTTAGTTTAACATTAGCACCATTTATAGTGCTGGCCCAACAAATAGGGGCACCGACAAACTTGTTAGCAGAATTAGATAGTACAAACAAGGTTATTAATTTATCATGGGATGCCTCTGTTGACAAAGTAGCAGGGTATAATTTATTAGTAAAGAAGACAGACAGTAAGCACTTCCTGCTATGGGGGAAGGCAGGACTTATTTCAGAAACAAACTATACATTTCAGGTTACTGAGAAAATGGGAGTAACCTATTCTTTTAAAGTTTGTGCTGTGCAGAACTTTCCGGAAGTTATTCGAGGTGAATATTCGAATACTATAATAGTAGAAGTGCCATCAAGCTACATTCCAATGGTAAAGCTGAATGATCCTAGAGTAAGGAGAAATGAGGTTGAAGTAACATGGGAGTATGATTTTAAAGTACAGGATTTAAAGGGGTTTATTTTAGTAATAGACAATAAGGAGATATCCCTGCCTGATAGCACCAGGAGATATAAGTTAACCGATTTGCAGGAAGGGAAATATGTGATACAAATTATAGCATATTCAGAGACAGGATTGAAAAGCAAATTATCAGTCAAAAAATTCATTACGATAAAATGAATAAGAAAACATGGATCATATTGATTATTACAGTGGCTGGTTTCACTCAGAAACTTACGGCTCAAGTAATAGATGATCCAAATGCTGTAGTAGAAAATACCACATCTGATGTAGCTACTTCTCTTGAAGCTCAACGTCAGGATATTCATAATCAATTAGACTTTTTAAAAGAAAATAACAGGTTTACAGAATTCCTTGATCTGACTACAATTATTGATTTTCCGGTTGGAATTAAGAAAACAATAGGAAATCTTGAATATGTAATTGCAATTGATAGTATTGTAATGACTCCAACCTATGCTTATCTAAATGCTTCGATGTCTTTTAATAATCCAGAGACAGGCGATACAAAATTAGCTTTTCGTGGCACCAATATTCGCTTTACCAGTCAGGGAGGGTTGTCAGGTGATGCGAGATTGGAACTGGTGGGAGATTACTCCATTCAAATGCCAGGAGGTAAAATGGATTTGGTGTTGAAGGGACAGGATACCTATGTAGTATGGGATTGTGATGGATTCAAGGGATTTGGGCTATTGGGTGGAATCAATTTTTCCCGTGACCTGCTGATCCCGGTTAGTGAAGCAGGAGAAGATATTGAAGGTTTGGTATCGGCAAACTTTTCTGTGTCAATCAATGACTGGAACGATTTTATTGCATCGGTTACTGTTACTCCTTTCAGGCCAACCAAAGCTCCGGGATTTACTTTCTATGCGAGTGATGCCATCTTCGATCTCTCTGATTTGAGAAATCCTTTAGACATTGAATTTCCGAGAAATTATGCATCACCTTTTATCGCAACTGGAAGTCAGAATCTTTGGAGAGGGGTATTCCTTAGATCTGTCAGGGTTAATCTTCCATCAGAGTTTAAAAGTGAAGAAGGTGTAAAACCTTACATGGAAGTACAAAACCTCTTGGTTGATGAAACTGGGATATCGGGAGAAATTAATGGTCAGTATATTATTCCATTAGATCAGGGTAGTAGTGGTTCAATGTCTGGATGGCCCTTCTCTCTGGATAAACTTGAAATCAGTTTTGTTTCCAACAAGCTACAACATTCTCTGTTCCAGGGACAAATAGTTTTACCTGTTACTTCTGAGCAATCGACATTAGCTTACTCAGCTTTTGTCGACCATCAAAACAACTACTTTTTTAATGTACAACCGACAGATAGTTTAGAGTTTGACCTCTGGCGGGCCGGTAGTGTAACACTTTATGAATCATCCTATATCCATGTATATATCAGAAATGGCCGGTTTGTCCCTGAAGCCATGCTGAATGGAGCAATGAGTATTAATGCCGGAGGTATTGGTGGAGAAGATGTTAAAAT
>JBDLIU010000361.1:0-4578 GCA_039714715.1 Bacteroidota bacterium | reverse complement strand
GGGTTCAGGGCAGCAATTGTGTCTGCAATATTGACATAACTATATCTTAAATCGAAATGGTGCCGGGTATAAAATGAATTCCTTCTCGTATAACCAATGCCTGAATATACATTGGTTTTTAATATATCTTCTGAGTCGAAAAACACCCTTTTATTAGCCAGGTTATCATAATGCAGGTTAGTATACTCAATATATTTTGCGAATAGCGCCAGCCCGTTTTGCTGTGTTCGATCTATATAAGGGAACTCGTATTTGATCTCATATCTCTTTGAATATCCAAATTGGGCCGTCATGGTCAGGCGCTCATTCATGCCCCGCATATTAAAATGATAAAGACTTAGACCATAGATAATCCTGCTGAAATCATGATTCTGGTTTACCCACCAGTCATTGAAGTTTCGATCAATAATATCAATAAGGGGAATTGGGAAAAGATACCAGCGTTCTTCAACCTTTACCACGACATCAACTTTATCAATATCCAGCTCCAGTAATCCTACTTCTACAGTATTAAACAATTTTGTGTTATAAATTTTATCCCTGTCTGCCTCGATCTTATCTCGTAAAACATCTATAGAATAAACCTCTCCTTTGCTAAATGAAAGTTCTCTAAGAATTATTTTATCCCTGGTTCTTTTATTACCTGTGATAAAAATGTTGTCAATGTAGACTTGATGCTGATTTACACCACTAAGAGTATCTGGTTGTAATTCTGTTGATTTGTTTGTTTGGGCATCTGATGACAACGAAAATAAAACCAGCAAAATAATTGCAATCCCTCTTCCAATAAATTCTACTGAAACTCTATTTCCCATATCCATTCTTACTCCTATTCTCCCTACCTTAAGAACTGACCATGTAATAACTTTTACTCAACCAGGGTTTTTTTGACGGCAAATGTAACAGGCTTATCCTATTAATCTACTATTGTTTTAAAATTAAGATGATTTGATTTTGTAAAAAATGCGAATTCTAAGCACATCCAGATCTCTAACGAAGTTGTTATTAAGAGGGTTAACAAAACTCATTATTTTCAAACGAGCATCTATCTTTAATCGTTCAGTCACCTCGGAACCCAATGCAAGTGTAATCCTGTTCTGATTAAAAAGTTTTAATATTTCAGCTTTGCTTATATCACGAAGCAGTTCATAATTAATTAGCCCATAGAAAGGTTGTTTCAAATTAAACAAATTGAAATTTGGAGATTTCAGTTGCAGGTAATATCTAATTCTTTGATCAGAAATAGATATATCATCCGGTTGAATCATAAACCATCTTTGCTCAACACCTAACCTATGGCTAAAAACAAACTCACCTAATTTTGGCCAGGATACATGAGTAAATAAAAAACTCCTGAACTCAAAACTTTTATAATGGTCTGAGTCCCAGATGTTGTAGTTAGCTACACCGGCAGATAGTTTGAATACAGGATTGAGTTTGTAGATAACCGTTGGTCTTACATAGACTGTCTGTTTACCTGATTCAGGTTCGATCCTATATCCCAGGTCTCCACCAAGTGTCCACTTCTTATCAAGCTTATATGTTGGATTAAAATCAGTCCATAATTGGAATTTTGACTGGGCTTGTACAGAGGTTAATAAACCAGTTGTAAAAAAGACTACTGCTATCAGACTAATGATACTCCCTATTGACCTGAAAAATAGCATTCTAAAACGGTTTGCTCCCCTATTTTCTATAATAATACAATAAAAACGTCTATTTATTGAATAGGGACTATAATTTAGAAATGACAGCTATTAGTAACTCTACACTCTATTTTTTCACCCTGGGATCTTTCACTTTCCCCTCATAAAAGGGTTTGCATTTAATTGGCTTTGCCAGGTTGGTAATTGGGGCGAGTAATACTTTAGCCACTTTAGCCTTTCCTCTTTCCGGCTCTCCAACACTTCCGCCAACAACCTGGCTAAAAAGACTACAACCCGATCTGTTAAGCACTGCAATTGTTAAATCCAATTGTTCGGAATTCAAATCAACAGATCCTTTGGCAGCCAGACGACTACGTTTCGTGGCCAATGCCACATCCTCCAGTTTCATTATTCCGTTATTTATCTTGTAGTCTGTAAGGAACTCATTAATCTCGCTCGTCTGATCCTTATTTTTAATAGCCATGCGCGTATAATTTGTTCCTTTTGACAAGAGCAAACCAGCAGGCCCAAGAACCAATCCAAAACCTACATCTGCTATAGTAAACCTTTGCGTGCGTTCAAATCTTTCAATTAACTTATCCAGGTCAATCCCATAGAGAATTATATGCTGACCATATATTTTTAAATGGCCATCCATACTTTTTAACAGTTCTTCTTTGGTATTACCTGATATCGTTAAGTACAGATCAAAATCCATTTTACCATCAATGACATTTTCCCTGTTAAATGTTTCCAGCAAATGGCTGACATCAAACTGATCCATTTTATAATTGAACTCATAGGATGGCACATCATCAAAAGGTCTAAGAACAAACAAACCAAACCCCTGACCATCAAACAACGGACTTTTGTTTGAAACAACCCGAAAAACACCATCGATTGTCTCGACACTATAATTGAGCTTAGAGGTATGAATATTATTGGCAATTAAATTCCGGAATGAGATCCCCGCATTAAACGATAAAGTTTTTAATGCATTCTCTCCGGATGTATAGTAGAAATCCTCAGCTTTCAATTGCAGGCCTTTTAGATCCAGAGTGTCAGTAGAATTTACGAAGCTCATTTCATCAGAGGTAAGCTCAATCTTTTTAAATCCTTTTGGATTCTTAGAAAACAAAAGATCTAGATTAAGTTTGGCGTTAAGAACACCTGATAATTCTTCCGGCACCGTATCTGGTAAGAAAGGAGCCAAGTCTTTAACTGGATTAGCATTTTTAAGATCTACATCAATTTTCAATCTTTTATGTATACCAACCGGTGGATTAAAACGAACATTTGCCAGCAGGTTCCCTTCCGGCAAATCAATATTAAAATCACTGAAATCCAGATATACAACACTATCCCTGTCAGCTAGCGTAAATACACCTGATTGCACTGTAACAGGTGGTGTAAGCTCCAGGATTTCGGCCTCTAATTTGTTGATGGTAAACTCAATTTCAGGAATTTTAACAAAGTTATGGAGTTGCTCTGTTGTTGTTTTCGGTGAAACAGTCAGGTCAAGATTTTTTGTCTGGAATGGGAAACCCTTTGCCGTTTTTTGGTTCCACGCAAACATGTCTGGGAAATCGAACATATCAGACTTAATATTCAGTGTGCCATCAATTGTTTTTTCCTCATCGAGTAAAACTGCCATAGTGTTTTTAAGCTCCCCATTGATAAGAAAATCACTATTTCCAAAAACTGTCTTAAATCCTTTAAAAAGGAGGTCTTCATCTTCCAGGAGGATCTCCCCATCTATCTCCTTTACCTCCCCTACTTCATTAATATTAAATGAGACTTCATTAAAACTCAAACTTGTCCTTCCGGTATAATTCTCCAATCCGGAAGATTGCCAGTTAAAATCTCCCTTAAGGTTTGTGGTTAACTCTATTGATCCTGTCAGGCTATCAAGTCCAGCTTTTCGCAATTCCTCTTCGAAGTCACCAGCCTCTATTGCCATAAAACAATCGATATCAAATTGAGAGACATGGTATTCCTGGTTAACTTTCTTGTTTTCTGAAGTTGATGTTTCATTCAGTTTCTTTATAGCATCAAGAATTATTGGACTTGTATTGGTGACACTACCATTAAGTTTAAAATTACTTTTCTCATAAAACACATTCAAATAATCGAAAATCAAAGTGCTGTCCCTTAACACAACACCGCCTGTAATCTGTTTAAGATCATTCCCCTGCTGAGATTTTAAAGCTACTTTGTCGAAGTATAATGAAGCTTGACCATTGAAATTCTCTATTGTATTATCTTTTACCACAAGTTGACCAATATACGCTGTACTTACCTCAAGTTTGCCCGACATATTTTTAACATTCTCCAACTCAAACACTTTATCGAAATCGGTTACATTGGCCTTCAAATAGAAGTCAAGGTCTACCCATGGTTCAGCCATATTCTCAATTTTCAATTTACAATCAAGCTTGCCATCGGGCAATATGGCATTGAATTTGGAAACATTTAACCAGGCATCTGAAAAGTCTTTTTTCTCTCCGGAATGATAGCTTCCTTTCAGGTTCAGGTTCCTGATGCGTCTGTTGGTATTATGTATCTGAACCTGTAAACCATCGATCCCAAAACTACCCTCAAAACTGGGCCTGCCTTTAAAAAGCTTCCCTTTCACTGTGCCCTCAAAAAAGAGGTTTCCTTTTTCTATATTTTCTACTCCACTATTGGTCAGAAACAGGTTCGATACACTAAATCCTTCATCATCACCTTTAAAAATCATATCAATATAACCATCACCTTCTGTATCAATGTTGCCCTGTCCTTCGAAATGGGCATGATCAAAAGTATATCGACTTGGCTCCACTTTGATCTTCTTGAGATCATCACTAAATGCCAATGTGGTTTTAATGACCATAGGTTTTTTCCTCAATGTTAATCGTTGGATTAGCGTAACAGAGTCGAGCAACATCTC
>JBDLIU010000360.1:0-4599 GCA_039714715.1 Bacteroidota bacterium | reverse complement strand
GATGCTAATGTTACAATTGGCGCTGCTAATAACTACGATGTAGTTATGCAACCTGATGCTCAGCAACTGGAAGATGTTGTTGTTACAGCACTAGGGATTAAAAGAGAAAAGAAAGCTCTTGGTTATGCAGTGCAGGATGTAAAGAGCGATGAGTTAACTAAAGGTGGAGATGGAAATGTTGTTTCAGCTCTTTCCGGAAAAGTTGCCGGAGCTCAAATTATCACTTCTTCAGGTCAGGTAGGGGCTTCTTCTACAATTAAGATTAGAGGTAACAAATCGTTTGGAGGAACTTCTCAACCATTATTTGTGGTTGATGGTACACCTATCATGAACGGAAACTCTTCTGCTATAGCCTCTGCTTCAGCAACCGATTTTGGTAACGCTGCTATGGATATCGATCCTGAAAACATTGAAAGCATCTCTATCTTAAAAGGTGCTTCTGCTGCTGCACTATACGGAAGTAGAGCCTCAAATGGTGTTATATTGATAACAACAAAAAAAGGTAAAAAATCAAAAGGACTTGGAGTTAACTTCAATAGTTCTATTGCATTCGACGAAGTATATATTTTACCAAACTACCAAAACGAATATGGTCAAGGTGGAAATGCCAGTGAATACTATTGGAAGAACTGGAGAGATGGTCACTACTACGGAGACGGCGAGTTAGCAGACTATCAGGATTTTGCTGATTACAGATTCCACTGGTCTCCCGAAGGTGACGGAAATGGAGAGGATTATGATGAAAGTTGGGGACCAAGACTTGATGCAGGTTTAAAACTTGTACAATTCGATTCTCCTACAGCCAAAGGAGGAGAACTTGATCCTTTTGGAAATCCATATGAAGCAGGTGATTTAATGCACTCTGACTGGATTTCACGTCCAAATAATGTTAAGGATTTCTACGAAACAGGAGTTACATTTTCTAATAACGTATCTATAACAGGAGGTAACGATATGGCAAGTGGTCGTTTCACTATATCTCACGTTGACCAAAAAGGAACTTCTCCAAATACTGATCAGTCAAAACTAAGTATCGGAGTAAACGGTAACATGAAACTTTCTGACAAGTTAAAAGTTGGAACATCATTTACTTATGCAAAAATTAAAAACGACAACCTTCCGCAAACAGGTAACTCAATGAGAAATCCGCTTGTTGAATTCAACGGATGGTTTGGTCGTCAGGTAAATGTTGATTACTTAAAAGATCATTACCAGGATTGGATGACTAACTACAAAACAGGAGAAAGACCTTTCAACTGGATGTGGTACTATAACAATCAGCATAACAACCCTTACTGGACAGCTAACGTTAATACTATGAAACGTGACAGAAACCGTGTTTATGGTAACGTTTTTGCAACTTTATCGCTTTTAGACGGAGTTGATTTAACTGCAAGAGTAGGTACTGATTTCTTCAACGAAGAAAGAAAATATGATTTTCATAGAGGATCTCAAAGTTGGAATACTCCTTACATGAATGCCACAAATGGTACTTTTTGGAATCAGTTTAGATTAGAAAGCGAAACTAACGCTGATTTATTCCTGACTATAGATAAAAAACTAAGTGAAAAAATAACTTTAGCTTCTACATTAGGTGCAAACTACCGTTATGCTTTCGACAGATTCAACACTGTAACAGGTAACGATCTGGTAAAACCAGATTTTTTCAGCACCAGTAATATTGCAGGAACTCCTTCTGTAGACTTTACAAGATATGAGAAAAAATCTCAGAGTGTATTTGGTTCTGCAAATATCGGCTATGATAATTTCGTATTCTTAGATCTTACATTAAGAGGTGACTGGAGTTCTACACTTCCAAAAGAAAACTGGAACTACTGGTATCCATCAGCTAACTTAGGATTCATCTTTACTGACGCATTCAATATAAATTCTGATTTATTTAACTATGGTAAAGTTAGAGCGGGTTATGCTATTGTTGGTAATGACACTTCACCATACAGGTTAAACTCTTTCTATTCAAGATCAGGCTCTACATTCAACAGTATTGACATGTACAGACTGTCTTCCACAATTTACAGTAAGGAATTAAGACCTGAGCAAACAAACAGTTTTGAAACAGGTCTTGAAATGAAATTCTTTGGAAACAGATTAGGTCTTGATGTAACTTACTACAAGACAAACACAAAGGATTTGTTGATGACTGTTGATGTTGCACAATCTTCAGGATATACGGGATGGATGAAAAATGCAGGTGAAATAGAAAACAAAGGTATTGAACTTCAAACATACTTCACTGCTATTGAAAAAGAAGATTTCTCTTGGGATATCAACCTAAACTGGTCTAAAAACACTAATAAAGTGGTTTCTCTTGAAGACGGCATGGAAGAATTAATAATCGCTAGCTTCGATTCAGGTAGAGGTATCCAACTAAAAGCCGTTCCGGGTGAAAACTGGGGAACAATTTATGGTAAAACTATCAAAAGAGACGATGACGGTAATGCACTTCTTTATGCTACCTCTTCCTGGAGATGGGATGATTACTACTTACCTCAGCAATCAGATGATGTTGAAGTAATTGGTGACGTAAACCCCGATTTCGTAGGAGGCCTTAGAAACACATTCAACTACAAAGGTATCAGCTTAAGCGTTCTTGTTGATTTCAGAAAAGGAGGAGATATTTTCTCTATGACTAAATTTATAGGGCAAAAATCCGGTATTTTACAAAACACTGTTGATGGTGGAATCAGAGAAGACGGTATGATTGTTCCAGGGTTAATCGAGCAGGAAGATGGTTCTTTTATCGAAAATACTACAATTACACCGGCTCAGCGTTATTTCGCTGCTTCAAGAAACTGGGCTGAATTATCAATTGTTGATGGATCATTTATTAAACTAAGAGAGATTTCATTAGCATATCAGCTACCAACATCTTTAGTATCTAAGATAGGGCTTCAGAGTGCATCAGTTTCAGCCTTCGGTAGAAACTTGGCTCTTCTGTACACTCATTCATCTAATGATGTTAACATAGATCCTGAAGTATCAACAGGTGGTAGTATTGGCGGAACAGGATTTGAATCATATCAATTAGCTCCTTCACGTACCATTGGATTCAAATTAAATGTAAACTTTTAATTAAGCAAAATGATGATAAAAAAAATAATATATAGTGCATTCACAGGTGCTTTATTGATGACTTCATGTACAAAGGATTTTGAAGACACCAATAATAACCCGAATAACCCGGAGGATGCACCTATGGCAAATGTTTTGGCTTATGCTACAAAAACATTGGCAGACAGGTTTGGTAGAGATGAGTTTAGCTTCCCGGCTTCTTATGTGGGGCATGTTGCAAAAGGGAACTATATTGAGGAAGTTACATATCACAAACTTCCTCCTGCTGGTTACTGGGATTATCACATGACTAATATTGCATCAAACATTAATAAGGTTTTAGTTAAAGCTGAAGAAACTGAAACGAACAACATCAGAGGTGCTGCTTTGGTAATTGATGCTTATTCAACGCAAATGTTAGTTGATGCATATGGTCCGATCCCTTACTTCGAAAGAGGACAGGGAATAGATAATATAACGCCAAAGTACGACAGTGAGCAGATAATTTACACAGATCTATTTGCTAAATTAAAACTGGCAGCTTCATTACTTAAGGACGAAGATGTGGCAGGTAAAATAAAACTTGAAGAGGCCGATGTAATGTTCGGCGGAAATATTTCAAAATGGGAGAAATTCGCAAACTCTTTAAGATTAAGATTAGCTATCAGAGTTTCAAAAATTGACAAAACTTTAGCTGAAACTCATATAAAAGAAATATTGGATAACCCGACTGAATATCCTGTTTTTGAAAGTAACGCAGACAATGCACAGGTTTACTACGATGGAGGAGACTGGATACAACCCTGGACATTAAACTCTTCGGTTGAGAAAATTGCAGAACCTATCGTTGATACATTGAAAAAATTCAATGATCCAAGACTTGCTGTATATGCAGAGACTAATGGTAGTGGTGAATATTTAGGTATCCCTGTTGGTCTTGAAAATGACGACTATAGCGATGTGGGGATAATTTTCAGTGATACTGATGCCGGATACAGTTATCTTATGAATTATGCTGAAGTTGAATTTATAAAAGCTGAGGCATATAAACTGGGACTAGCTACCGGAGATGCTCAGACTGCATACGAAAATGCGATAACTGCATCTTTAGGAGAATACAACCTTGATGCTTCTGCATATTTAACTGAACCCGGAGTAGCCTGGAATGATGATGTAAACCAAATCTATATCCAAAAATGGATTGCTCTATTCCACCAAAGCTGGGAGGCATGGGCTGAAATGAGGAGAACAGATGTTCCTGCTTTAGACCCGGCTGAAGGTGCTGCATTCTCAGGTCACAACAGACCTCCATTCAGATTTGCATACCCTGAAAACGAAAAATCATTAAACACTGCAAATGTTGATGCTGCAGGAGTTAATGAAGTTGACGTTTACTGGGGAGACAAAATCTGGTGGGATACTCGTACGGGAGTAAATTAATAAACCTCATATATTATATTTTAAAGGCCGGAGATTAATTTCTTCGGCCTTTTTTTGATAAGCTACTTACACTTACAACACTTCTCA
>JBDLIU010000359.1:0-4601 GCA_039714715.1 Bacteroidota bacterium | reverse complement strand
CATAAAAATTTTATCCTCGACATATCACCTATATGCCTGTGGTAAAATTTCCACACGCGCCTTGATTTTGAACAAAAATCCTAATTTTTCAAGGTAGCCTATAGATTCAAATTAATATAAATTCCGTTTAAAAGAGTCTATCCTCGTTTTTTCCTCTCCAGTTGTGAGTCCAAACCTTTTAGAGATACCTGAATTTCAGAAATACCTTCAATTCAAAACTCAAAAATAATTTGTCCATAGAAAGCAAATCAAGGAACTTTTTGTGATTTTGTTTAGTTTTGCAAATAAAAAAATCCGGATGAGCCCTTTGTAATTTAATTTCCAGTGCGGCTTGTTTCTTAGTTTCCCTCTAATCCATAGGATTTTTTTATTAGGAGCAATATTTCAGGAGGTATTCTCATGATACTAGAGACAAGCTTCTGGGCATCATCACCACTGGTATACTCAATATGTTTTCTTGAATTCCGGACGATTTTTATAAGATCTGGATTCTTGCAAGCCCTTTCAAATGCATCACGAAGAACTTTCAACCGGTCATCGGGGATTCCCGGTGGTCCCGCAAAAGGACGACCAAGAAGGTTCACTGAAAGAAGCAGGTTAACTACAGGTTGATACTTCTCTTCTTTAATAACATCACTTAATAGAGGAACGTTTTCATATCCTTCTGGTTGAGTTTTAGCTATAAACATAACTGGGCGGGCATGCCCATCCTTAATCAATTGCTCTATGCTGGCAAATGAAGCAAACTGACCATCCACCTCTCCCCTTATCATTGCTAACTCACCCTCATTGCCTAAATACCCACCAACCGTTTTTACATTATTCATTGCGGATAATTCTATAAAGAGTTCCGCTGCCAAATGGGAGAGGTTGCCTGCACCACCTTTTGCCAGGATTATCTCGTCAGCTTTTATAACATCATTTAAAGTCTCAAATTTATTCGTAACAATTAAGCAATACACTTCTGGCGTTGCTGACCCCAGCCAACTCATTTTAGTCACATTAAACTTGACACCTTTAAGTTCTGCAACTTGTGTGAATGGAATGGCCCTATTAAAAGTACCAAAAGTCAGGCCATCAGGTTTTGCATGATAAATTTCGTTGGTTCCTATAATATGACCAGCGCCAGGTACATTTTTAATAATTACCTTACTTCCCGGTAGATATTCTTGCATATATTTTCCAATTAATCGTCCGTAAAAATCATAACCTCCACCTGGTTTCGTTGCAACAATGAGACTTATTGTCTCTCCATCATAAAACGGTTTTGCAACGCAATAACTTGAACATATAGTTAACAAATAAAGTACCGAAGTGACTTTAAATAAACATTTTTTTAATCTCACAATAAATACTCCCTCCATTGTGGGGTTCTACTATATAAATAACTTATCTATAATTTGAAGGAGGACCAAAGGTTCTCTACCAAGTAAGGCCAAGGAATCCGCCATAGAGAGGTATCTTCAAAATGACATTGAATGTAAGATAGATTGTCATCCAAATACTAACAGTGAATGATATGGAAGTACTAATATTTTCCCGCCCAAAATATGACATGAACAATGGGGTGAAAATCACCAATGCCAACCAAAAACCGAATAATAAAACTAGACTCATAAACCCCAGTACCCATAGTATAATAATCCATTCGCTTTTGAGTACATTATTTGGTTTTTCAAGTCTAGTAGATGATTTTATCTCTTCATTTTTCAAGTTTCCCTTTGTTATATTTATAGATTTCAAGTGGAACATTTCCGAAATAAAGAGACATAGAGCCAGCATCGTTCCAACTACCGTTATTACCAAGGGAAATAGGCGTGCCTTCATTGACCAGTTTATTGAAAAACAGAGAGCAATAATGAATAACAGGAGCAATATGAAGGAGAAAAGCACCCTTCCATTCAGTCTCATCAAGTATCTCCTCTTACTTTTCGTGCATCTAAAGCTGTATTCCAAACTGAATAACTAATGGAGCATACTACCATGACTAATAACACAAGAACAATTGGGCGGAGCAGAAAAGAAATGCCGTAGACACCTAACGATTTGTGGAGATAATCCTCGGCGAGAGGGCCGAGGATAAATCCAAGAACAAGGGGAGCCCGAGGGTAATTCCATTTTTTCATACAAAGTCCTAAAAGGCCAAAAAAGAATGTGATTACTATTTCTTGCCAGTGCCGATTTATTAAAAAAGAACCCAAGGTTGCAAGCACGATGATGGGAGGAATGATTAAACTACTGCGTAAAAATGCAAGTTTGCCCATATATCCGCACAACGGATATAGAAAAATTGCTCCGAAGATATTTGCAATAACCATGACCCAGATCATTCCCCACACCATATCCAGATGATCGATGATCATGTTAGGACCGGGAACGATATCCAATATGAGAAAAGCACCCAATAAAATGGCCATACCACTGCTTCCTGGTATGCCAAAGACCAGTGTGGGCAATAGAGCCCCTCCCTCTTTTGAATTATTGGCGGTTTCGACACCTATAATACCTCTAATATCTCCTTTGCCAAAATTTTCATTATCCTTGCAGGTCTGTACGGCGTGTCCATAGCAGATCCAAGTAGCGGCGTCTCCGCCCAAACCCGGAATCATTCCAATAATGGAACCGATAATAGAAGTTCTTAGGGAGAGCCACCATTCACGAAAGACGGTCAATGTCCCATCCCATAATTGCCTCCAGTGCATATTGAAATTTGAAGAATTTTCAGCTATGCGAGCATTCCCGCCTTTTGCGCCAAGATCAAACATTTCAGCAAAAGCAAAAATACCAAGTACTATTGGTACTATATGTAAGCCATCCCACAGCCAAAGCTGACCAAAGGTGTAACGACCAATCCCGGTGTGGGGATCAAGACCGACTGTTCCCAACAGGAGTCCTAAGAAAGCACAAACAAATCCTTTAAGTATAGACTCTCTACTAACGACAACGATAAAAGTGAGCCCAAATACGACTAACATAAATATTTCAGGAGACCCAAAGGCAATAGCGATGGTTCTCATAGCAGGTATTAATAAAGCCAATACGACGGCTCCAATGACCCCCCCTAATGCAGAAGCCGCTAGTACAGCCCCCATGGCCTCTCCACCTTTTCCCATTTTCGTCATGGGATGTCCATCCATAATGGTTGCAACAGTGGGCCCTGTTCCCGGAATTCCGAAAAGGACACTTGGAATAGCACCACCAGTATGGACTACAGAATGCATGGCAAGCAAAAAAGCTAGTCCGTGAAAAGGTTCCATTCCAAAAACAAATGGAATAAGAAGAGCAAGTCCTAGATTACCGCCTAGGCCAGGAACTGCTCCAAAGATATTGCCTAAAACCGTTGCAAACAGCATTAGACCAATTACATGCCAATCCATTAGAAGTGTAAGTCCACTCAACATCGCTTCAATCATAAATAGGATTTCCTAATGTATGTTCCGATGGATTGGCATTATCAAAAATAGTTTTTAAAATTTGATCTAGATTGACTTCGAGATAAAGGTGGAACCCATTATTTAGATTCACTTCTTCTGACCAAGATTTTTATTCATCTATTATAGGATTTATTGCTCGTAATTATACAGTAAATCGTCACCATCATAATCACCAAACCAGTGGTAACGATGGGAAATAATATAACTTGTTGGATTATTACTATATCACTGATGGATATGATAGCATATTAAAGTGTTAAATGAGACTTTCGCGATTATTTTACAATTGTGTTCTCTGGCCTAACTACCAGTTAATGAGAGCATAGTAACCGCACAGTAGATGCAGGTGTCAGTGTTTTTTTCTATAATCTTGATCTGATCCTAGGAGCCAGCGTGAGTTTATGCTGAAACGGATCAATGATGGACGAATAAAATGACTAATCTCCCCCTTGCTGGCAAATATCTTCCTTCGTTATGTGTTGGGAGAATGCTTTCTATAGGATGTCCTCCTCCCCCTGTAAAAAGGGTGGTTACTTTCTTATTCAATATGCAGATGATTTGGCACAGGCTTGTGAGAAAAAACAAGATGCTCATCGAGTCAAGGAGGTTTTGGCAAAAAGATTATTGATGCCCAAGTGAAACTCTCTCCACCGGAGAAGGAAGTATACGGCCTTGTGAGGAATGGTATGGTTAACAAGGTTAACCCCAGGGAAATATATAGACAGCATGCTCAACTTTATTGTTCACACCGTGGGAAAGCACCGCCGTACCGTGAGGAAGAAGCTTGGAATTGCAAATAAAGATATCAATCTACATACCTTTTTAAATTCACTTTAAACCGGAGTGACCTGCCCGCCGATTCGGTTCACATTTTACTTTGTGTTGATATTCAGGTAATTTCAGCAACTCCGCAAAAAATTTAATATTGCCCAATCGAAGGTAATCAATCTTGTTACCTACTCGAGCGAGAGGTGCTTCCTGTTAACCTGACAAATCGTGCCTCATCCGTAATCTTTAGAGATCCATCGGCAAGGTTAACAGTCTATAATTATTTCAAAAATCACCTTTCAGGAAGAATCTTCTGTTTCATAACATGGGTAGTTAGATTTTACAAAGATGAAACATGTTTGGCCGGGTCATTGATCCAATCAACAATATCTTGCATCA
>JBDLIU010000358.1:0-4611 GCA_039714715.1 Bacteroidota bacterium | reverse complement strand
ACCAGTAATTACGAGTCATTATGCCTATAGTGATAACAAAGGTTTTGATCCTGAGAAATATATTTTGTCTGGGATCTCTTTAAACGGAATGTATGATAGCCGTGATAACGCAGCTAATCCATATGAAGGTAGATACGCCCTTGTAACTTTCAGAATTAATCCTGAGTTTTTAGGTAGTAGTAAAAGCTCTACCAACCTTTGGGTGGAGTACCGCGACTATCTTAAGCTTTCTGAAGAACCGCAACCAAGCCATATGTTGGGTATCTGGGTATATGGTAATTTCCAAACCTCCGGTGACCTCCCTTATCTCGATCTTCCAGCCCTGGGTTGGGATCAGTTTGGTAAATCCGGAAGAGCTTACACGCAAGGAAGATTTAGAGGAGAAAATCTATTCTACACCGAATTAGAGTATCGTGTACATCTCGCAGGCACCAAAAAGAATCCCGATTTCCTTGGTGCTGTAGCTTTTGTCAATGCGACAACGGCCAGTAATAAAGCTGCTGAAATTTCTTTGTTTGAGTACATCAATACAGGTTTTGGTGCTGGTTTAAGGTTTATGATGAATAAGGCTTCCAGGACTAATATTACACTGGATTATGCCTGGGGACAATACGGATCGCATGGAATGTTCCTGAGTGTAAACGAAACATTTTAGCACAAAAAAATAACTTCATTTTTATAGTCGTACTACTGATAAAACACCTTGTTTTATCAGCACTAATTGGTTAAATTAGGCATGCTTAAAAACGCATGAAATTAGTATCACTTTTTTACTATTCTATGGAATATTCCATCGACCTGTTTCTCGTTATGGTCGATTATTTTAATACTATTTCCAACATAAATACATGAGAGATGTACGACAAAAAATCAGATTTGGCCGGTCCTGGCATTAGTACTTACGAAAAAGTAAGTGAAATCCTTCCTGAGAACTACCATGCTCTGCTACCGCCATTAAAAAGAATGGAAGCATTATACATGGTTAAGGAATACATTGAAAAAGGTATGGCTGAAGCACTCAACCTGCAAATGGTGCAGGTGCCATTGATTGTTACTAAAGATAGTGGTGTAAACGACTACCTTGATCGTGATGGTTCCCGAACTCCTATAGACTTTCCTGCAGGATTAGGTTTGCCGAAAAGATTAGAAGCCCAGGTTGTCCAGGCAGCTACAAAATGGAAAAGGATGGCACTTGCGCAGTTTGACTGTGCTCCCGGACAAGGGATTAACACTGACATGCGAGCCGTAAGAAAAGATTATTTCCTCGACCATGATCACTCTTCCTATGTTGATCAGTGGGATTGGGAAAAGAGCATCAACATGGAAGACAGAAACCTTGATTATTTAATCGATACTGTTAAGAAAATATGGAAGGTGATTTATGGAGCAGGACAAATGGTAAAAGAAAAATTTCCTGAGCTTAATGATCCAAGATATCCTGATTTTCCTGAAGAGTTGAAATTTTTACATGCGGAAGAGATTTTGGATATGTATCCTGATTTGCCCAGGAAAGAAAGAGAAACAAAGATTATACAGGAATATCCCGCAATCTTTATTATCGGCATCGGCTCAGTACTTAAAGATGGTTACCCACATGAAATGCGTGCAGCCGACTATGATGATTGGATCACTCCTACTATTGAGAAGAATGGAGAACAATATTATGGTCTTAATGGTGATATCCTGGTATGGAATCCTGTAACCAAAAGAAGACATGAATTAACCTCTATGGGGATCAGAGTTACTAAAGAGACTATGAAAGCACAATTAGAGCTATCTGGTCAGCTTGATTTCCTTGACCTCCCTTATCACAAGGCAATTCTTAATGATGAAATTCCTTTAAGTATTGGTGGTGGCATCGGGCAGTCAAGAACCTACATGTACCTGCTTAGAACAGCACACCTGGGTGAAGTAACTGTATCTATCTGGCCTGATCAATTAAAGGAAATTTGTGTTGATAAAAACATTCATGTATTAGAATAGAGTTGTAGTTTAATCAATTAGATAGCGGTTGTGTTCCTCCAATTTGAGGAATTACTATCGCTATCTTATTTTTGAGGCTAATCAATTTTTATATTATGGCAGCATCAGAATATCTGGCTTTTTTACCGCTTCTAATTTACGGCATTGCTTTAGCCGATCTTTTTAGTGAATGGAAACGACTCTTCAACCCTAAAGGACTATTCATTCCCTACTCCCTTTTCACTATAATTTTAACAGAAATTGCTGTTTATAATGTATTTGTTTTTGCTGAACTGCTATCTGAGTTAGATGGGATTACCTATTACAATTATCTAAGCTATCTACTCCCACCTTTTATCTTTTTGCTAACTGTAAATATTTATACACCTGAAAAAGATACAGACACCAAAACCTATTTCATTAAGCAAATGCCAGTATTTTTTACTCTGATGGCCTTGTTTAGCGCATCTCATTTTCTCTACGATTTTAGCGAGAATACAGGAACATTGATTATTCGGCTAGTATCTATTGCCATGTTTGCCATAACTGGTTTTTCCCGAAAGGTATGGATGACTTATGCACTTGCAGTCGTTTGGCTCATTCTGTTGATTTTCAGGATTGGAATTATTTCAACCTAAGATTTTAAACGTACTCTGGTCGCAGCGTGACGCTACGACCAGTAATTTTATTATTTTAGTTTATATCTTAACCCCAAATACGTATTCCTGCCAAAAATGGGGCCCCACACCAATGAGCTATCAAAATAAGAACTAAATGGATCATCTGAAGCTATAATCGGATTTTCCTGTGTGTAATTAAGCAAGTTTTCAACGCCAAGGTATACTTCAAACTTTTCCTTCCAAACCTTGCTAACCTGTGCATTAATCAACACATAATTGGGTGATCTTTCATCCAATTGATACCCCTCAGGGTTTGATCCTGTATAAGGAATTCTCTTTTCACCCTGCCAGTTAATGGTAAAATCATATTTCCAATGGTTCCTTGATTCATAAGCCAGGTTGGTGAATGCCCTATGCTGTGCTACCAAAGGTTTTTGCCTTAACACATCATCATAAGTTGTCCATACATCAAACCATCGATAGGCAACTCTTACATCCAACCTATTAATTAGCTCATAATCCAGCTGAACCTGCATGCTATTTGAATATGATTTTCCATTCAAATTATAAAACACAGCCAATTGCGGACTCTGATCCAGGTCGATTACAATCTGGTTTTGAAAATCTGTTCGATAATAATCAAAACTAACCGTTCCGTTTCGGTAGTCAAGCTCAAAATACTGCGTAAGGTTGATGCCATAATTCCAGGCAACCTCAGGATTTAATCCATATGGATTGCCGCTGTTATCACCCTCAATTACTATTTGTCTGGAACTAGCCAATAAACCATTGTTTTCGGCCAGTATATTAGCTGTTCTTTGCCCTCTTCCTGCACTTGCTCTAAGCACAGTATTATCAGTAACTGCATAGCGGGCATGCATCCTTGGCGTCAGGAAAAAGCCATAATAGTTATGATAATCACCTCTTAATCCAGTAATAAGACTAAATTTTTCAAGGAAACTATAGGTATACTCGAAATAAGCTCCGGGAACAATCTCCGTTCGATCATAATTTTCTGTATTCAACGACTCTATATAATCATCGTACTGGAAACTCGCTCCCGTTTTAAATTTATGGTTCGTATTACCAAAGATGCTCTGATAAATAAAGTTAGCATACATTGTATTTTGAGCTGCCTGGTAATGATTAAGCCCAAAATAACTTTCTTGCTTATGATTGGCCGCTGATAGCTGAAGTCCAAATGTTCTCCATGGTTTATCAAGGTAAACCTTACCCAGTTTCGACCACCCCTCTATCCTGTTTATTTTAGTATCCATCCCCCAGCTATTGGTAGTTCCAATGTCATTCACCGGGTCAAAATCAGTTTGTCCTCCGAGGTTATCAATGAGAGTTCCTTTAACACCGAACTGAAACATTAGCCCGTCCGTTCCAATGTACTTCCACCTGTTTAGGGCAATAAGGTTATTGCTTAATGGCATATCAAGGAATCCATCTTCATTCCTGTCGTGTTTTAAGCGATTTGTTTTACCATGTAATAGCAACCCGGTAGACCAACCACTATTGTTAAACCTGTGAATCAGGTTAGCGTTCGCTTCCAGCCTCATTGCTTCATTGGCGTAAAAGTTCAGGTACAACCTGTCTGCTTCTTCCGGCTTTCGCAACTCAACATTAATCTGTCCGGCAATGCTCTCAAAACCATTTACCACTGTGCCGGTTCCTTTATTCAATTGAATACCTTCAATCCAGGTTCCCGGAACAAAAGTAAGCCCATAAATACTTGCCAATCCCCTGGCAAAAGGCATGTTCTCACTAGTAATCTGGGTGTATGGGCCTGCCAAACCTAGCATCTGCACCTGTCGTGTTCCTGTAACTGCATCCGTAAAAGATACATCAACGCTTGGGCTGGTTTCAAAGCTCTCACTAAGGTTACAGCATGCAGCTTTTAACAACTCCTTTTCGCTTATATATTCTGATTTAACAGCCCTTGCATAATCTACCTGCGTTGAAGGCTGACGGTATACAATACCTACTTCATCGAGCTGAATTGAGCTTTTAAGTTTCACATGAA
>JBDLIU010000357.1:0-4612 GCA_039714715.1 Bacteroidota bacterium | reverse complement strand
AAACCTCCAGTGGACAAACCGGATCAATAAGTCCGGAAGGTACATCACAATTATTAATGAGATCTATTTGAAGACAGTTTGAAGCATCATTACTCCATTCACTTGAAATATTTGTAACTGAAGTGCTATCACTTAAAACTGAAGAGCTGCTATAGATTTTATAATACTTTACATCTTCTCCTACAGGTGGTAACCAATACCAATTTATTGTATTGTTATCGTTAATCTGTGCACTAATGTTATTTACTGACGAAGGCGCTGTAGTTGAAAATGCAAGATCGCAAACCTGGTTTGATCGACTGACTGAGCCATCGGCATTAATGGCATCGATAGTGTAGCAGTAATTGTTTTTGCAAACTACGGAAGTGTCGGAATAACTTAATAGCTGCCCGGTTAGGTTCTCGATGATTGTATCGTCACGGTTGATATCAATACCTGAATAGTCAGTTGGGAACAACGTGCTCCATGTGAGATTAATGGAATCATTTACTGCTTCTGCTCCTGCATAAACAGTGCAAAGCTCATTGGAATAGGCGATGAAATTACTGCAAGCATCGTGACTGGCAATCCTGAAACAATAAGTTCTGATATCAAGGAAAAGATTTCTTATGGTATCTAAAACTGAACCCGGGTTAATATTTTTATAAAAACTATAGTTTGACGTGCTATTTATTGAAATTTCGAGCGTATTTATTGTGCTAGGGGGTAAATTATATTGAATTTCAGTTGTTTTATCATCTAAATATGTGAGTTGAGAGATTGTGGCTGGTAGTACCTGGTTTACAGGTGTATAAGCTATGGTATTTACTCCGCAGTTGTTCTTAGCATTATTGTATAACCCTGTTACCGATACGTTAACCGGGTTAGATACAGCATATGTGTAGGGAGAAGGGTTAGTGCCAACCGGAACCTGAACGGTATTGCCATCTCCATAATTGACCTCATACAGCTCGTAGTCAAGATTGTTGATTTCGACCTGTACGCCATTTGCATTACATGTCTTTAGATCAATATCGGGAATAACCGGATCGAGAATTTCAATTAAGATACTATCTACCTTTTCTCCAGTGGGCCCCTGAATATATTGTAAAAGCCAATAAGTACCTGTAGAAACATAAGTATGACTAATGGAATCGGTCTCTTGCGAAGAGCGTCCTTCATATTGATATAAAATTACATCTGTACCCGGATTTATATTATTGACAGTCAGGAGGAGATCATGGCAACCGCGTATTTGATCCACCTCAAAATCACCACGAACACTTAAGTATTGCGCATTACCAGCAATACTTGATAATAAGGTGATATATAGTGCAATTCGTTTAAGCAATTAATCAAATTGGTAGTTCTTTAAAAAATCAGTTGCCACATGAATATCTTCATATAAAACTCTGTCGTATTCAATAAACGGAACTTCTTTTCTAAAATTACTTATTAAATTCTCAATTTCTTGAGATGTTTTTAATGGTTTTCTAAGATCAAGTGCCTGAGCAGCAGTTAGAAGCTCTATCGCCATTATGGAATAAGTGTTATTAATAACCTTAAAGGCTTTGGTAGCAGCTCCTGCTCCCATACTCACATGGTCTTCCTGGTTGTTCGAAGATACAATAGAATCTACTGAAGCCGGATGGCAAAGCACTTTATTCTGGCTTACAATAGAAGCGGCTGTGTATTGAGGTATCATTAAACCTGAATTTATGCCGGTATTAGTTACCAGGTAGTTGGGGAGACCCCTGTTGCCGGAAATTAGCTGGTAGGTTCGTCTTTCAGAAATGCTGCCAATTTCGGCCATAGCAATTGCCAGAAAATCATGAGCCAATGCCAGCGGCTGGCCATGGAAGTTTCCGGCTGAAATGATCATATCTTCATCAGGGAAGATGTTGGGGTTATCGGTAACACCATTAATTTCTGATAAAAATACGTTTGAAACATAACCAAAAGCATCCAGGCTGGCGCCATGCACCTGCGGAATGCATCTGAATGCATATGGATCCTGCACATGTTTCTTATGCTGATTGATTATTTCACTATCAGCCAGAATTTTGGATACCTCAGCAGCAACCTTTGCTTGTCCGGGTTGCGGCCTTATGGCATGCACCTGTGGTAAGAATGGTTCTATTCGGCCATCAAAAGCATCTATTGAGGCAGCACCGATTAAATTGGCTAATTTTAAAAGTTTAGCAGCCCTAATGGTATTCCAAATTCCAAATGCTCCCATAAACTGAGTGCCATTGAGTAATGCCAGCCCTTCTTTTGCCTGTAGGTGAATGGGTTTCCAGTTTTTGATCTCAAGCATTTCTTCACCACTAATAACACGACCCTGATATTCTATTTCACCTAATCCCAGGAGAGGCAAACATAGGTGGGCTAATGGTGCCAGGTCACCCGATGCCCCTAAAGAGCCATATTCATATATTCTGGGCAGCAGATTATCATTATACATCTCGATGAGTCTTTCGATAGTACAAACCTGTACACCGGAATTACCATAGCTCAAGGATTTTATCTTTAGTAAAAGGATTAGCTTAACTATATAAGAGGGAATGGGATCACCTGCGCCACAGGCATGTGATTTAATTAAATTTTCTTGTAAAGTTGTAAACTCGCTATTGGATATGCTTTCTTTATAGAGGGACCCAAAACCAGTATTGATGCCATATATCGGTTCATCTGAAGATGCAATTCGATCATCCAGATAGGTTCTACATTTTTGAACAGATTCAGTAACCTCTGACGAAAGCCTCAGTTTTACATCATTATTTATCAGATACTCAATATTATCTAATTGTAAGGGTTTATGACTTATCTCAAAAATCTCCATCAATTAGTTATTTGAGTTTAGCATTGTAGAAATCTTTTCAGGTAAATCTTTGCTTGGTTCTATTTGCTGTTCGCCAGAATTCATGTTTTTAACTACAATCCTGTCTTCTTCCAATTCTCTGGTGCCGGCAATTATTACGTAAGGTATGTTATTATTGTCGGCATAGCTAAGCTGTTTCTTCATCTTGGCAGCATCGGGGTATAACTCTGTGCTTATGCCCTGGCTTCGAAGCTTCGCCAGCATTGAAAGAGCAAAAGTTGAATTCTCTTTGCCGAAATTGATAATCATAACTTCGGTTGATTGATCAAGGTTTTCGGGGAATAGTGATCTGCTTTCCAGTATATCGTAGATTCTTTCAATACCTAAAGAGAATCCTGTGCCCGGAATGTCTGGCATACCAAAAACGCCAGTCAGGTTATCGTACCTGCCGCCTCCACTAATGCTTCCCATGCTTCCGTCCAGCAGTTTTACTTCGAATATGATGCCTGTGTAATAGGAGAGGCCTCTGGCAAGAGCAGGATCGAAGGTTACAGTAGACGTATTGCCGGCCATGTTTTCAACCATCTCAAGCGTTTCCTTAATTTCATCCAGAGCTTCTAAAGCCACTGAGTTGCTACTAAGCTTATCTTTAAGAACAGTTATTTTTTCGTCATTGCTTCCTTGTAAAGAAAGAATCGGGTCCAGCTCATTAATCGAACTTGAGCTAAACCCATTAACCTGCAGCTCTTCAAATACTTTTTGCTTTCCTATTTTGTCAAGCTTATCAATAGCTACACACATCTGGCTTTCTTTTTCGGGCTGGCCCAGGTAAGCACTTAGCCCTGTAAGTAACTTTCTATTGTTGATAGCAATCTCATAGCCATCAAGCCCTAGTTTAGAAAAGACATCATTAAGCATCATGATGATTTCGGCTTCACAGAGCAATGAATTGGTGCCTACAACATCGGCATCACACTGCATAAATTCCCTGTAGCGTCCTTTTTGAGGCCTGTCAGCTCTCCATACAGGCTGTATTTGATATCTTCTAAAAGGTAATGTTATCTCATTCCTGTTCATAACAACATACCTTGCAAAAGGAACAGTGAGGTCATACCTTAATCCTTTTTCTGTGATTTCAGTAGTAAGTTGTTTTGAGCCATAGGACTCCAGATTGTTCTTTACTTTACCCAGGTAGTCACCGGAATTCAGGATTTTGAACAAAAGCTGATCACCTTCGTCTCCATATTTCCCTGTAAGCACTGATAAATTTTCCATAGCGGGTGTTTCCAGTGGCAGAAACCCATACCGGGTAAAAACATCCTTAATTGTATTGATTAGATAGTTTCTTCGTGCCATTTGCTTAGGGCCGAAGTCTCTGGTTCCTTTTGGTTTGGTAGGTTTATTACTCATTGTCCTGCAAAAGTAGCTAATAAGCAAAATAAGCCATCAACTGCAGGGGATAATTCGAGTTTCAAGAAAAATGAGTGTAAACGTTAAAATTATTCAGGTGAAATTCTCTATTTGCTATTAATATTCTATTTTTGCACTTCGAAAATTGAATTAGAGTAATCATGGCAGTAACCAGGTTAAAGAGAAAAGCGCGTAGAAATAGATTAAAGTCAAAGGTAAGGGCTCAAAAAATGAAGCTTGAAGGATTTGTTCCGGTTATCAAGCAGGTAGATACAGATGCGGCTAAAGAAGAATTTAAGGCTAAAGCTTCAAAGGCAAAGCCAAAAGCAGTAAAGAAGGAGGAAGTGGCTAAGCCAGCGGAAAAAGCTAAAGCTGATACGAAGGCAGCAAAGCCAAAAGCAG
>JBDLIU010000356.1:0-4642 GCA_039714715.1 Bacteroidota bacterium | reverse complement strand
GACATCACTCATGCTTGAAATAAAACTGGCGATGGTCGTAAAGTGTGGCTGGCTGTCGGCAGACAATGCCATAAATATTATGTTTTCACGGCACAGGCGTTCGATGGAGCGGCTGGAGGTAAAACCGCGTGCATAAGCAGCCAGAATAATTTTTAGAAGAATGGCTGGATCATAGGCTGGTGAGCCTGTTTCATCATTGTTATAGCGGGACTCAAAGGCAGTCAGGTCGAGTTCTTTATCAACTAAATAATTAACCGTGTATTCAAAACTACCAGGTAGGATTTGTTCAGAGAAATTAATTGGAAGCAGTTTGCTTTGATCATAGTTGTAATCTTTGTAACGTGCCATTGCTAGAGTCCTGTTAAGGGGTTGTTGGCACTATATTAATTTATATAATGGCTTATTACTCGAGAAATATATGACTTTTTAGGGTTTTTCTACAGCCTCAACAGTTGAATTAACGGGACCACGTGCCCCGTTATACATTTTTATGCGCTGCATTCATTAATAATTTCAATAAGATCCGTTTCGCCAAAATCTACTCCAAATTGTGAGAGAAGTGTTGTTACTTGCCCACGATGATGGACTTGATGCAGAAATAAATGGTTAATTAGGCTTACAAATGGCTTAGAAAATGATTTGCCAGCCATGCTTGAATATGAAATACATTCATTTACATCACTATCAGATAGCTGCTTTATCCAGTTAACAATAATTCTATCAATTATTTCTCGTTCAGCCTTTAATTCACCAAAATCAATGAACAATGTTGCATCTAATGATCTTGGTTTTTCTAGCTCACAAATATACGACAACGATTCACGGCTTGAAGGATGACCAGCAAATCTTTTAAGCCAAACAATATCACCAACCATTACATGGTTAAGTGTGCCAAGAACGGATTTAAAGAATGCGCCCTTATCTTCACAAAGGTCAGTCTTGGATAGATTGGCGGCGGCAGCATATTGCCGTTGATTCATTAACAGATTGTATTCCGCTAACAAGATAAATTGATTTATTTCAGCCAAGACCGATGCTCCTTTTTACGCATAACAGTTGAATTAACGGAACCCCGCGTCCCTTTATACATTTTTAGGCATTGATGTCCGCCTTCAATTTCCGGCCGCCAGTTATTTGAAAACCATTTGAATGATAAAAACATAATGTTTTATCGAATTGTGGCAATGGTGTAGTTGTAACCTCAAGCATCTTCCAATATCTACTTTTACCAAAGGATACAGCTTCTTCTAGGAGCTTCCTCCCCACATTATTGGATCGATTCTCTTTACGAACAATAATTCAGAGATGGTTCCATATGCTCATTCATAATAAAGCGCATAGCTTTCATACAGAGAAACAAAACCAACATACTTACCAGATTCAGTATCTTAAGCCATAAATACCCAATATTTTTACTTGTGAATTAGTTCTTTCGATCTTCTCTCTGTTGAAGCTAAATCATAGTTGAATACACGCTCATTGAGCGCATCCATTATTTCAGAGAGCAACTCTCCGAACATCACCGATAGTTCGTGATAATCGTTTTCTGATATGGGATGTATTCTTATCATGCTCATGTTCCTATATGCCTAACGCTGAGTTAAACGGCGCCGCGCAGCTTACGGCGTCCGATCTGTGCATCTTTCGCACTGCGATTTAGACGATTTGTATGCATTATTATACTTAAAATCAATAACTTTAAGCTTATCTGCTTAGGTACTCTCTGACAATTCTGAGGCTTTCAGTTGGTCTTTCACCAAACATCATATGTCCGCTTTTTTTAATCACAGCAAGTTCTGTGTTGGGGAAAAACTCCATTTGTTTTTTCTGATGTTCCACACCGATTTTAATATTGCATTCTGTCGCAATAAAGAGAATTTTATCTGTAAACTGATCAACGCCTTTTATTAGGTCAACAGCAACATTACCATCTGAATTCATTATCAATTGTATAACATTTTGCATCGATGCTGAGCTGGCCCGCCAATGTTCTACTCCTACTTTTGGCACAACACCGTTGCAATAATATTCTGGATTCGCTTGTGGAGCGACTTGACCAAGAAAATAGTCAGGAGAGGCATACTCATCAGGGCTTTTAATATGGAGGGATTGAAACCAGACTTTAGAGGCAAAGAAAAGAAAACCTAAATCTAATTTTGGGCCAAAACTGATACCGGCTTCTTTTACCATTTCAGTTGTAAGGAATCCGGGTTCTGCCAGAACTGCATGACTCACCTTTTTCGGATGTTTTCCTATATAAGCAGAAACAAGCATTGCTCCCCATGAGTGGCCGATTAAACTTACTTTTTTATCCATGGCATAATAATTAATGATGGCGTTGAGATCCTGAAGATATGATTCCAATGTGAGTGTTTCTTGTTCAACTCGGGGTGAAAGACCGGTTCCACGTTGATCATAAAATACAACGTAAAATTCATCCGAAAGGTTTTGCAAAGGAAGTAAACTCTTATAATCCCAACCAGGTCCGCCGTGAACTACAATGACAACAGGATTTTTGGGGTTGCCAAATGTTTGTGTGTGAAATGTTACACCGTCAATTGTTACATGAGGAATTGTGGCGTCATCTAACACTGTCTTTGGAATATGATAATCTCCAGTTGTCAAAAAAAACATAAGAAGAAATATAATCCCAGGTACTCCAGTTAGACCAAGAAATATTTTAAATAGCTTTTTCATTTTGGTATGTCTTTCTTTTTAGGTAACTACCACTTGGTAACCTTCAATCGAATCAATGATAACTGGTTCTTGCATTGTAAAAGAAACATGGCTGTTATTGATTCTAATAAATCCTCGCAGATAGTCTACACCCAACTCTTCTACTCTCTGGTCAATTACTTCCAAAAGAGTTTGTAAGGCACGACCTATTTCTGTTTGCCTATGTATATCTAAACCTAGCATTTTCCAGCTTTTAGCAGCATGGATTTCACCTGCCTCACCTAACTCGAAGAAGTTATCTACTAAGTATCTGATCAAACACTCTTTCCCTAACATATTTATTAAATAATCAATAATTTCTTTATCTGGCATGCTTGGATTGGCAGGTATCATCAAGCATAGGTCAGCCGGCAAAAAATCTTTGAAGCTTTCACCATTGACACTACCATTTAAAATATCTTCCCTGACTAATTGCTCATAATCAGGCTCTGGGTCTGAACCTGTCCGCTTTGATAGCTGCATTAGAGCCATCGCTTCACTTCTATGACCACTGACTCCAAAACCCGAGAGAAAATGATCCAGGATATCATGAATAAAAACAGAGGTATTAATTCTTTGTCCTGTCTCCCTAGTGCTGGCAATGATCTGCAGGTCTCCTATCGTAGCATTCACCTTCCAGCCTCTAGCACCAAAACCATCATCCCATATCTTCCTGTATGTGACCGGTACTTGCACACTGCCATCAACCTTTTGCAGCAGCTCGGATGGATACTGTTCTACATTGTGAAGTGACTTTTGAACCGAGTTTGAGAACATCACATTCCACCTACTCCCAAACCAAATTAAGAACTTCTATTTTTTTAAGGTTTTTGTTAACAGGACAATCAGGACAATCCTGACTGGATGGCGCATTAGTACAGCCATTACATTTTCTAACTAATTTTTTTGCAGCATTTAATTCAGCTTCAAGCGCCTTTAGGCCAGCTGTTTTTTCTTCAATATCAGTTATTGCGCTATCAATAATTTCTGATATTTTTTTACTGCTCTCATCCCCCGTCGTACACGTTTGTCTTGTGTCTCCTATTAACCTAATAACATCAAGAGAGAACCCGTTATCAGCAAGATGAAGGATAGCTCTTAAGCGATCAATATGTTGCTCGGAATATAAACGCGTACCGCCATCCGTCCTATAAGGAACAAGAAGCCCTTCTTCCTCATAATATCTGATGGTACGTACTGTTGTTTTAAGTATTTCAGCAACTTCGCCAATTTTTAAATAATTAGGAACCATATATTTTTATCCAGAAATGAAATATACCGTCTTTCTCTTCCTGCTTTAGCAGTTGATTATTCGTTGATGCACAATATGAAGGAATGTCATTTAACATTGAAATCTTGTCCGATTCTGCAAGAACTACATCACCAGCCTTCATCGTTTTAAACTCTCTGGTTAAATGTATGACAGGCGCAGAACAGCACATGCCCTTTATATCTATGAGGTAATCATATTCCATGATAGTACTTTACAGACCTACAAGCTGTGCCTTAAACCCATTTTGTTTAACCATATCTAGCAAAGCTGTGGCATTAGTCGTATCTGAGTTATAGGACACAAAAAGTAAATGTTCACTTTCCTGGCTGAATCTTGGGGCAATAACGCCGTCCACATTTCTGAGCTGTTCCACTAACTCATTTTTTTCAGAGTCATTTTGCTTTTCGCTTACGTGAATGAGCACTTCTGGTAAATTCATATCATATCCCCTATATCTTACGTTAACGGTAGAAATAGTATCTTACGTCAACGATAGATTGTCAAGTGCTATTAGATATTTGAATTTTAACCAATACATGTACGTCCGCTTTGAGACGTTTTTTCTCTGTCGGATAGACTTACTAGAGGTCTGTTATGTGGTGGCCTGGCGCATTGAGCCAGAAACGTTGAATGTCTTCTTAAAAAAGATCACGT
>JBDLIU010000355.1:0-4666 GCA_039714715.1 Bacteroidota bacterium | reverse complement strand
AGCGTAAAAAAATCCTGATACGCCAGGTGGTGAAACAGGACTAAAAAGATTTCCTTAATTTCTTAATCCCATTTCAATTCACTTTCCAGTGTGGAGCCATTGTCTCCTTGTTTGGTTTGATTATCCCTATCAAATTGTTCGAAATCCACATCCGGCATCAGTTCAGTTTTCACATAGCCAACTGAATTTTCTAAAGCTTTTACAAACTTGTTAAAATCTTCTTTGTACAAGAAAATTTTATGTTTTTCATAGGTATAACCATCATCTTTATACTTTCTCTTACTCTCAGTGATGGTAAGGTAGTAATCATTAGATCTGGTTGCCTTGACGTCAAAAAAATAGGTTCTTTTACCAGCTCTTACTCTTTCTGAAAAGATTTCCTTCCTATCGTTATCCTTATTCTCTTCCACAATCCTATAGGTTTCTATAAATAATCGGTTAAAATCCCTTCTAAATAGAGCAATAGAATTGATTATTCCAAGAAGATTGTCTTATATTTTGCCGAAAACTACCCTATTTAGAAATAATAAACTTTAAATATCGCATACGTTATTATTGCTGTGTACTATTGTAACAATGAAACTTGACCTAAGATCAGTTAGAGAGCAACAATTATCCATCGATTTTCTGGCAAAAAAGCTTGTTGAAGGCTTTATTACGGGTCTTCATAAGTCACCTTACCATGGTTTTTCTGTTGAGTTTGCTGAGCACAGGTTATACAATACCGGTGAAAGTACACGCCATATCGACTGGAAAGTATTTGCAAAGACCGATAAGCTTTTTACTAAGAGATATGATGAAGAAACAAACCTAAGGTGCCATATCCTGATTGATGCCTCGTCATCTATGCGGTATCCCGAGAAAACTCAGGATAAACTTAATTTTGCTATTTATGCCAGTGCTGCTCTGAGCTGGTTGTTACACCGACAACGTGATGCTGTTGGAATTACCACTTTTTCTGATCGTATACTTAACCAATCAGCAATAAAGTCAACTCAAAGCCATATTCACAAGTTGTTTATCATGCTTGAAAACCTGATAGGCATGAAAAGCGGGCAAGAAAAAACCGACATCCCATCTGTACTTCATGAAATTGCCAATACCATACATAAACGTTCACTGGTGGTGGTTTTTAGTGATATGTTTACTGCGGAAACAAATCATGAAGACCTCTTTTCAGCGTTGATGCACCTAAGACATAATAAACATGAAGTAATCCTATTCCATGTAACTGATCATAGCACAGAAATAGATTTCGATTTCGATGACAGGCCACACCTGTTTATAGACCTTGAAAGTGGGGAAAAGGTTAAACTTCAGCCTTCACAGGTAAGACAACAATTTAGTGCATATGCAAAAGCAGAACTAACCTACCTTAAGAATAAATGCGGACAGTTGGGGATAGAGTTCGTTGAAGCCAACACAGCTGATGACTTCAACCACATATTTAATTCCTACCTTATTAAAAGGAGCAAAATGAACTAGATGTGAGACACTAGATGCTTAATATGAAATAATTTATACTTGTCTTCAGCATTACTAACACTTTGGAAAGCAATCTCTAGTCTATTGTCTATTATCTATTCCGCATGCAATTTGGCTTTCTTTGCCAATAGTTCCTCCTCCGACTCAATATTATTTTCATCGGGCACACAACAGTCTACAGGACATACCGCTGCACATTGGGGCTCATCATGAAATCCCTGGCATTCAGTACACTTATCGGGAACTATGTAATAGAACTCATCAGAAAGTGCTTCATTTTCCGAATCGTCATCAAGTGCAGTTCCGTCACTCCATCGCCATTCCACGTCTGGTTCGTAGATAGCATTATTGGGACATTCAGCCTCGCAGGCTCCACAATTTATACAGTCATCGTTTATGATAATGGCCATAATTAAAATTATTTTATTTGTAATGATACCTTTGCATAAAAGTAAGTACAATTATTCACCCATCCAACCAATGACTCTTGACGAACGCATAGATGGATTTTCAGCTTTAAAAGCCAAAATTGAAGCTTTAGACAACGACCAAAAAGAAGATCTATATTTTAAAGCATCCAATACCAATCCATGGTTTACCAACGATAGTATTGATATGGCCCTGGAAGGGATTAAAGTTTTTCTTGAAAAAAAAATACTCAAAAACTGGACTGTTAATTATGATCTTCCAAAGAATCCTTCCCGCATTGGGATAGTTATGGCCGGCAATATTCCTTTAGTTGGTTTTCATGATTTCTTATGCGTGCTTATTACCGGTAATACTGCTGTTATTAAACTGAGCTCACAAGACAGTATTCTTTTAAAGACATTGGTTAAGATGCTTATTGATATCAATGAAGAATTTCAGAAGCAAATTGAATTTGTAGATACCTTGCCAAAGGTCGATGCTGTAATAGCTACCGGGAGTGATAATTCCGCCAGGTATTTTAAGAAGTATTTTAGTGACAAACCTCATATTATTCGCAAGAATCGTATTTCTATTGCCATTCTGGAGGGCAGCGAGACTGAACATAACCTGGAACTCCTTGGAAAAGATATCTTTAGCTATTTTGGATTGGGTTGCAGGAATGTGGCTAAAATACTTATACCGGAAGGATACAATATGCAAAAGCTACTGGACTCCCTCCAGGGATATAGTGACATTGCTAATCATGCCAAATACTTTAACAATTACGAGTATAATAAGGCCATTTACCTGGTTAACCAAATATCCCACCTCGATACCGGGTTTGCACTGTTTACCGAAAACAATAACCTGACTTCTCCCTTATCGGTCATCTATTATGAAGAGTATAAGAACAAGGAACATCTAAATAACATTCTGGACAATTACTCAGAAAAACTTCAATGTATTGTAAGCAATGCAAAGGTTGATAAGCCTACTGTACCTTTAGGGCAAGCCCAATTCCCTGAAATCAATGATTATGCTGATAATGTTGATACGATGGAATTCCTGTGCTCTCTAGATGCCTAGTATTTATATTGTGATGGTCCGGCGTTGCGCCAAACCTCCACATTACCTCGATATACTTTACCACCTGTTTGAATTGTATAGAAATAAACGCCTTCAGGAAGTCCCTCCGCATTCCAGTCATTCTGGTAATCGTCAGACTCAAAGACCTTAATACCCCATCGGTTAGTGATTAATATTTTTGTATTATCAGGCTTATTTAAAATCTTGAAATACTCATTATAATCATCATTATTAGGAGTAAAGACATTCGGTATAAATAAATCGGTTTTATAGGTTATTGGTTGAGCAATGGGGAATATACATCCATTAGCATCTCTCACCTGTACAATGTAATTACCCTCAGGAAGCAATGCGAACAAGTGAATATGCTCTCCTAATCTATTTTCTTCTACTGTTTGCCAATCATAGATAATTGTAGAATCGGCACCGTCTAGCAAACTAGCATCGAAAGGTATACTATCAGTAGAACTAATCATATTTAATACCTCAATAGAGCCAATATCCTGTTCCGGGTAAGTATTGATCACCTCTCCTATTTCAGCTTCAGCACCTTCCAATATAACATCTACCTGTACGCCTGCGCTCTCTCCACATCCTTCATTCTGCGTTACATAGAAAGACGTTGTACCAATGATATTCATTAAAATATCTGACCCGTCAGTCGGTGTAAAGTTCTCACCGGTACCTACTGCATTACTCAAGGCAGCATCAGAGTACCAGATAATTCCACCTCCTACAGCACTTAATTCAGGTGGATCTGTGTAGGTACACCCTTCATATATTACCTGATTAACAACAGGATCAGGACTTGTAGAACTAACTGTTAGTTCAAGTGATGAAGTATCAAAAATTCCAGTACAGGCTCCTGCACCATTAACCTCATAAGTAAAATTGTAAGTGCCATCTCCACAAAGTGCCGGATTGAATATACTGCCACTTAAAGCCCCTGTGCCATTATCATCATCCCATGTCCAGGTACCTCCCAATAAAGGCGTACCTCCCAATTTTGTTGTTAAATCAAATGGCGCATAAGATGAACAAGTTAAAGCTGCACTATCAATACCAGCATCCGGTCCAGGTATTACAATAACATCATAAGCAGCATCCAGGCTTCTCAAACATCCAATATCCTGAATATATGTAAAAGTCGTAGTTGCTACGATGGAAAGATCTAATTCTGCAGACGTTGGAGTAAACGTATCACCTGTTCCAACCAAAGTACCTGTGTCTGATGGTCCAATATACCAGCTAACTATTGCACCCGGATCAGGTGTAGCTGTAAGCGTTGGGTATACTCCAGAATTCTGACAGGCGTTTATCGATTCATCAGGCATTGCAGGTAAGGTAGAATAAACGCCAACGGTAATTGTACTTGATGATACACAGCTCGAGGGTGCTGCTCCTGTTATAGTCACAGATAAATCACCTCCTGCTGATATCCAGTCAATAGTAATACTATTGGTTCCGGCACCAGATGAGATAGAACCATCACCTCCGGTTAATACCCAAGCATAGGTGGTTTCACCTGCAGGAACAGTGTAGGTTTCTGTAGAATTAACACAGACAGCAATATTACCAGCAATAGTGGTATCTGGTGATGGATTAACCACGATATCTTCTGTATCTACCGTAGTACAAGTTCCATTATCAACTGAATAGGTTATTGTATGTGTACCCGCACCCGCAG
>JBDLIU010000354.1:0-4690 GCA_039714715.1 Bacteroidota bacterium | reverse complement strand
TTTAAGGAGTTTGTTTCCTGGCCTTGCGCAAGTGCTAAATCTACAAACGCTAGTACAATAAAAGCCATGAATATACTTTTCTTCATAAGTTGCATGTCATTCACATTTATGATCTGGATCTATTCAGTTACTAATGGGATAATTGTAGCATATTCTATTTCATTCTAATATAGCTGATTAGCGCACCATATCTAAATAGAAGACAACATATTCATCCGAACCATCTCCATCGAAATCGAACTCTGAATTGGCTCCGATATGCAAATTATGTTCATCGTAAGTGATGTCATAATATTCATATTCTCCCGGATCTGTGTCATACTCCACGGCCAGCCATTGTTCATCAAAACCCAGCCTGCCTGTAAAAACCATATCATCCCTTCCAGGACGTTTGATTGTAAAAGTAAATCTGCCGTTGTCTTGAATTACAAGCCTTACACTTCCTCCTTCATCTACCACATCAACCCCATTAAATGTGGCGCTGGTGGCAGTCCAGGTTCCAGCGATCTCAGATATTCTCTCATCTGAAAACTCGTCATCCTCTTTGCACCCGTGGAAAAAAATCAGAGGTGCCGTAACAAGGACAAATACCCATATGAAACTTCTGTTTTTCATTCTTCAGAATTTTCGATTTGAAAACAAGAACTCTTTCAATACACGGATGAGAGGATAAATTGGAGCTATACTTACTGCATATAAGTTACAAATTTATACTGAAAGGCTTTTAAAAATTAGCGCTACTCCGGTTTCTCCATTAGATCTTTAAGCTTCTGCAGATCGCCCTTCATTCCCTTTCTCAGCTTGCCTTTCATCAAAACCATAATGACTCGCATAATAAAAGGGCCGGAAAAATTTGCATGCAGGCTTGCACGGCTGCCTTCATTCTCGGGTTCCACATGGTAGGAAGCAATGGATCCCTTCAATCTGCCTTTTGTATGAATAAATTCAAAATAGCGCCCATCTTCCCAATTGGTAACTTCCCATGAAAATGCTCCAAGTCCCTGGGCATAGTGTACTCCGGTCGAACCAATCCCGTGAGGTGGCTGGGAAGTCCATTCGGCTCTGGCAATACCATTTCGCCACTGAGCATCTGTGGAAACTGGCAACCAGAAGCCCCATATCTTTTCAGGACTTGTGGATATTGAGATTGATTCGCTGATTTTCATCTTATCTTATTCAAAGATATCACTTTCCGAGCTATGTTACACAAGCGAATATGCTAGCTATTCTGTTCCGCAGTATGTTTTGAAACTTCATGATATATTCCAACGTAATACACTTTAGGATTATCTGGTTAAAAAGTATAATTATAAACCTTAACAATAGCAAGCTGATGAAATTTGACCTTGATGTATTAAAAATAGACCCAGCCCAGGAATTGGAGCAGCTTTCAGAGTTTATTATAGAACAAGTGAAAGCTTTTCGTAAGAAAGGCTTGATAGTTGGACTGAGCGGTGGTATCGATTCTGCATGTATCGCAGCTGTTGGGGTTCATGCTTTGGGTAAAGACAAAGTTGTAGGGCTTATCCTTCCTGAATCAGAGTCTAATCAAATCAGCAGTGAATATGCAACAAAACATGCTCAAGCCCTGGGAATAGAACATAGACAGGTCAATATCACTTCTACGGTAGATAGTGTTGTTCAGTATAAATGGCGGGACGAATTTATCCAGAAACTGATTCCAGAATATAAGCCTGGATATAAGTATAATATTACCCTGCCAACAGATCTTCTGGAACGAGCCAGTTTCAGCTTTTATCGTCTTCAGGTTCAAATGCCGGACGGGGAATTGAAGAGTAAAAGATTGACCCATGAAGAATTACTCACCTTAACATCATTTGCAAATATTAAAATCAGGGCTCGCATGTTGCATCTTTATGCAGAAGCAGAAAGACGTAACCTTCTTGTTGCAGGAACCACCAACCGCACTGAATTTATACTGGGAGATTTCTGCAAATATGGTGATGGTGGTACTGATATTGAACCATTTACCCACCTATACAAAAATAAAATATATCAACTCTCGGAACATCTGGGGGTTATCCAGGAAATTATTGATCGTCCACCCAGTCCTGATACATTCAGTCTTCCTGTAAGCGATCAGGAATTCTTTTTCAGGATTGCATTTGATAAGCTGGATTATCTACTTTATGCCTGGGAGCATGAAGTTCCCGCAGAAGAGGCAGCCAAAGTACTGGATCTTTCTGAGGAGGCTGTTGGGAGAGCATTTAATGATTTTGCTTCAAAATACCGTGCTACTGCGCATTTGCGAGAAGTTGCAAAAACCTTGGAATAAAGATAATAACTCCAGCTATTGCAGCGGCTATACTTATAATAAGTACTGCAGCCGCACAATAATTCTTTACCAGCTTTATTTTCTCCTGGTATTCAGGAGAAACGAAATCAGCTAGATTCTCTATTGCTGAGTTGAATAACTCAGCGACAAATACCAGGGCAATAGCTCCTATTAGAAATAACCACTCAACAGCAGTTACTTTTAATACGAAAGCAGTAACAACTACAAGTATTGCTGCCAGAAGATGAATTCGTGAATTATGTTCATATCGAATAAGGGACCTCAGACCATTTATCGCGAATTTGAAACTCGATAGTCTTTCTTTGATTGAAAACTGTTTGGATCTTTCAGTCATGGTTCAAATATTTTTTATTCATCTATAGCTAACTCTGTTATCTTAACTACAATAGGATTATCCCACTTACGGTCGTTATATATTCTTTGAGACCGTGTAACTGATACCTGTATGCCCTTGTATGCCGGAGTTACACTTGGAGCTGGGTTCACATGAGGCTGGTATTCCAGTACTTCTCCGTTGTGACCCAGAACTGAAATCCGGCTGTTTTCAGTAATCTGAAATGCTTCCGCCTGAAATGTAAGGCGGTCGCCTATTTCCCAATCGTCTTCATTAAGAAAGATATAGGCTGTTTTCTTGTCTTTAGATGTTAAGAACCACATGTTCCCTTGTTTAATAATATGATGCGGAATAGTGTTTTCAAACGCTTCCTGGTTAATAAACATCCACAATGAGATTTCATTCAATATATTCAATTGTTCTGGTGGAAACTTCCCCATTGCATCGGGACCAAAATTTAATAAGAGGTTACCTCCTTTTGCTCTTATGTCGATTAAATTCAATATGGCATCATTTGCAGTTTTATACCTTTCATTTGTTGGTCTGTATTGCCACTGATCTCCCAGTGTATAACATGCTTCCCAGGGTGCAGGAATAGGACTGTCAGGTGTATGCTGTTCGGGAGTTTCAATTGCACCACGGGTGACCACAACTTCAGGATCTATGTCCCAGCAAACTTTGGCCAGTTCGGTTTTTGCAAATTGTTCCATGCCATCGAGGAAGATAATATCAACTTTTCCATACTGGGTCATGAGCTCCTTCATCTGCTTTTTTACATAATCATTTAACTCAGGATTGCTGCTTGCAAGTGCTTCCTTTCGCACCCTTGATATAAGTGTTCCTTGTTTATATAGAAAATGAAAATCATCTGGTGAAAAATAAAATCCAACAGCTAACCCAGCCTCACGGCATGCATCAACAAGCATTTTTGTAACATCCTTCCCATATGGGCTATGCATAATACCAAAATCAGTTGTCTTGGTATCAAACATACAGTAACCATTGTGATGTTTTGTTGTAAAGACAAGGTACTTCATGCCAGCACGCTTTGCCGCATTAACCCATTGTTTTGGGTCAAAATTTACTGGATTAAAGCTTAAGGGCAGTTCATTTACATATCTGTCCAGATAATCTTCTGATGCGCCAACCATACTATGACTGATCACCATGCCCAGTTGAACATCCATGCTCCAGTGAATGAACATTCCAAATCCCAGGTCCGCAAACCACTGTTCTCTTTCAGGCTTATTAAGGTTTAGCACTTCAGTTTCTTGTGCATTTATGGTGGTAGATAATAAAACTAGCAAGATAAATGCTGACCTAATAGGTAGTACCATCTGGATATTATTTTAAATTAATGACCACATCCTTTTTCCTATACTCCGGCTTGACTTTAAGCATTTTGAGATGAACCCTCAATGGATGCTTTTTCATATAACTATAAATGTTTGGCGAAGTTGTATTCCTATATTATGTATGGTATAAACATTTTACTCCGTTTCATATATTCGTCGTATCTGGCACCAAAACGTTTAATACATTCCTTCTCCTCAACTTTTGCAGTAATGAAAAGGGATGTAGTGGAGAGGCATGATATAATTAATAGAAATCCCGATGGTTCTTTGAAGTATATCCCCCAGCTTAAGAATAGCAATGAAGAATAAAGTGGATGTCTTATGAATTTAAATATACCTGAATCTACCAGCTCAGAGGTATTTTCGAATTTGTAAAGCGTGGTATCATTTCCATCCTTTTTGGGCTTTCCCCTTTTTTTCATAAGTACAGATCCAGCAATAACAAGATAAGCAGAAATTAGTAGGAACAGCCAGGAAATAATCTGATTTAAGCTAAAAGGATTATAAAACCAAAGTTTATAATTGGATACAAATAGCCAGATAATAAACTCCCAACTGAAAAATCGATAAAAGCCGTGACTTCCAGGATTAAACAATGCTCGCCATGATATGGCTATAACAGGTACACTTAATATGGCAAATAGTACTATTCTTTCCACAGATTTACTAAGAAATGATCTGAAC
>JBDLIU010000353.1:0-4692 GCA_039714715.1 Bacteroidota bacterium | reverse complement strand
TTTTTTCATGAGTATAACCTCCATTTTGAAGGAAAAATTTTTAAATACATTATTTAACTATCTAATGATGATAAATTTATCAACATAACTTCCAATAGGGCTGTCAACTTTATAAATATATACATCACTAACAATGTACTGGTTATAATCTGTTCGCAGATTCCATGATTCATCACCACTTCCATCAGTGTGTTCGATCTTGTGAACATAATCACCATTACTTGTATAAATAGAGATTGTACATTCTGCAGGGAGACCTGTGAATAAGATTTTATCTTGTTCACCTGGATAAGTTAAACCAGCAGCGCTATATGGATTTGGTACAACCCTTATTGATTCTAAATCTACCGCATCTGTAACTGGAGCAACAGCTGGTGTAACACCTTCTGGAGCCCAACCAGTCCAGCAGTACCATCTTCCACTTTCTAAAGAGACACCTGGATTTTCCCAGTTCTCATTACCATTATCATAAGCTACAAGATAATAGAAATATTGAAATCCACCGCTGATGTTTTCGTCAATATATTCATTACCTGTACCGTCATATATTAAGTGGTATACACTATCTCTAGCACCAATTGCTCTATATACACGATAACCAGCAAAATCTTCATTTCCTGTATCAAAGTCTTTATCATGTCTTGACTCATCAGACCATGTAAGTTTGATCTTAGGTCCTTCAGCAATAACATCAAAATTAGCAGGAGGACGTGGAGCATCAGGAACATCAAATTTTAATTTCCCGCCTTTATCGCCATTTACATTCCAATTAGCTGCATCTAATGTTTTTAATACAGAATCACGACCGGTTTTGTGCAGTGTTTCAATTTCATCCATAACTGAACCAGTATAACCTGCATCAATTGCTTTTTTACCATATTCTTGAGTCAAAGCGACATTTATACCACCTGAAGCAATAACCTGGATCAGGTTAACCGATTGACCAAAATTTAGATCCCATGGACCATAAGATCTATAACCGCTAGGTTTTTTAATATTAGGATCAATATCGCGATGAGGTGTATCTAGAGGCCAGTGATTTCCTTCAGTAAAAAATGCCTCATATTGTTCCTGCATTGTTTTAGGGATTTTTCCTAAATCATAATCTCGTTCTTGCTTAATAAAAGTACTCTGTGGTTGGTTTTTGTCATCATCTTTGATTGTAGCTGATTCATCCACATGAAGAGCACCCATTACTATCCATGCTGGTGATAGTAGCTCAGTAAATCCATCATTTACTCCTGCTGTACTAGGAGGATCACACCAGTCTTTTTCAGGACTATCAGGATTGTCACCATCATAAAAAAGATAAAAGCGACGATCATTACCTTCAGAAGCAAAAGGTGCAATATATTCACCAACCGCATCATCAGCGCCAAATGATTTGCTACGTCCCAAGCTAGAATTCCATGGATTTTCAGTTTGTGCCCACCAGAAACCTTCAATATTTTGATCTTCCAGAATCTGGCTCCAGCTATCGTCAGGCCATACAAGGGGAGGATCTACATTTAGACCGTACATCTTACCATTATTAGTAAGTGTTATGTCATTTAATACATAATCTTGATGGTTTGGTGTACTGTATCCGTACATCCATCGTTCATATTCTACACCCATTGTATAACGCCATACAGATTTTATTGCTTTTTCTGTAACCAGGTTAGGATCGACTAACGTATTATCTTCATGTACATCAATGAAATCTTCACCTGAATCGAGAACGATTTTAACTCCATTTACTGTAACTACAGGAGGAAGCCATCTCATTACTACTTGTTGTGTAACAGGCATAAGTGCTGTTTGATGTGTTTGATTTACCCAATATGGGAGATAATCATAATCGTATGTACGATACATTCCGGAAGTCCAGTAAGCATGTTGAGATCCATCTGGACCAGTCCAATTTGTACATCCGGCAGTTGTACCAAGCTTTCTTACATTTGCGCCCCATAGCTCCTGAATATTTCCATTTGGGAATCTTACACGCCCTCCTGGCCATGCATATTGACCTCCCCATCCTTCAGCACCGTCATATTCCGCAATGACCCATAAACGGCCAATTCGCATATAATGGCGACCGGTATTTGCAAGAGCAATCTCACTAAACGCAATTATAAAGAGCATGAATACACTTATAAATATCAATAGTTTTTTCATAATTTATACTCTCTGTTAATTATTATCAGTTAATTTTAAAATTCAATCTTTATCCCAAGTAGAATAGATCTAGGATTTAGAGCCAGTGCAAAATCTTTGCTAGGTGCAATTGGCGCACGATTTTGTCCATCCTTATCTACCCAGTTCTCGGTAAATACGTTGTTTCCGTTGTCATCTTCAACTTCACCGATATCTCTGCCAAGGCCACTTTCACTATCAACATACTGTGTAAAGTAGCTCTCTTTTTCACGACTATCTAAGACATTGAAATTAAGTGCTTCGAAATCGAATACATTTCTTACATCTAAATATAATCGGATTTTTAAGAAATCAGTTAGTTTGATCAGTTTACTTAATCTTAGGTTTGTTTGATAGTTATCAACCCAATAGTAAATTGATCTAACTTCACGTGTAGGCAGATTGGTAGGGTTATAAATAAATTTGGCTCCGGAATTCCAGAACTGATTTATAGATAAACTCCAATCTCTAATTAGTGGAGCCCAATCCGATGGTGTATGGAAATTAAGATTGGCAATAAAACTTGGTGCAGTTTGCGGTTGATCTTTAGTTGCCGCATAATTTAAATAAGAAACCAAAGGATCTTGGTTGTAATTCTTAACACCATAATAACCAGATGTTGAAATCATATAATTCATATTAACCCAACCGGTAAAAAATCGACCCATTCTCTTGGTGATTTTCATTTCAATACCACGAATTGACTGATATTGGTTATTTCTTTGAGTGGTGTATCCTGCAGCACCTTTACCAACTCCTTCATAGTTTCTGAAGTCGCCATTAGCATGACTTCCAGATAAACCATCAACACGAATAGTTCCAATTTGTTGAGAATTATCTTTTGAGTAGAAATATGTACGTACTAGCCAATCACTGCCTATAGCTTGCTCGAAACCAACTTCGTAAGCAGAAGTTTTTGCTGGTTCTAGATTAGGATATCCCATTCTTCTAATATCTCCTTGAGGATTACCAAAAGCCCAGCTTTCTGAGTATAATCCATAACGGTCGAGAGTTGTTGGTTCACTATAATAAACACCAAAATTGAAGAAGAACTTGGTGAATTCATGAACCGGATGTGAGAAGGAGATACGTGGAGCAAGGAATGTATATGATTTACTTTCCTCTTGAGGTAGTGCGTCTGGTGATTCATAACCTGCAGTTCCGCCTCGTGCCCATAATAATGAATATGGATTGCTTGGATCATAAATAACTCCGTTACCAGCAAAATGCTCAACACGTAAACCAATATTGGCAATTAAACCGCCATATTCTATCTTATCTTGTACATAACCAGCAATTTGATAAGGTGATTCGTCAAAGTTTACGAAATCCCCCGCATCAGGATCAAGAATTATTGATCCAGCTTTATAGTTATCTTTAACTACATGATCCGTAGAATATAAAAGACCAAACTTTAACATATGCTCTTTCGTAACCTGACTGGTCATATCAAAATTAATTCGATGACTTTTAACTGATGATATATCCTCAATTCTTCCGCCACCGGAGAAAGCATAAGTTCCTGTTACATCTTGTAAACTCTCACTTCCATGCACCCAGCCAATAGGACCTTCGTCAAACTGTACACCACCAATGGTTGTTACACCAGCACTGTTTCTTGCGTCAGCTAGACTTGTCTTGGAGTCTGTTGTAAAATAATTATATTTCACTTCATAGAATGTAGAAGGACTCAAGGTATGAGTAAATCTTAATCCAGCTTGTGATGTTGTAACATCAAGCAGGTTATTATATGCTAAGTAATATTTAGAATTTGAATTTACAGCAGGATTATCATTAGCATCATTAATATCAAATCCATAATCCATTATTCCCTGGCTGCCCCAATCATCTCCATTTGTGCTAGTTCCAGTTTCTCCATAAAGTCCGCTAACCATAAGGTTCATTGACTTAGCTAATTGAAAATTGAGTTTTCCTTCAAAGGATAGTACTTGATCATATCCTCTTACTGTAGGGAATACCGGCAAAATACGATTATATTTAACACCGACTAAAAAGCCGGAATTTTCTAAACCGATAGGACCGCTGATACCAAGATCAAGATAATGATCAGGAGCATCTGTATATTCAATCGGTCTATGCTGATGTTCCCATACTTGTTGAAGCTGCTGTGGTGTCCAATCACTTTTACCCATATAGGCTTCAGCATTTCGGGTATCAGTTATTGCATTCCAACCCATAAAGATAGTATTATCTTCAATATCTGTTACTTCATTAAATGAATTTGCACCTGCGTAGATCTTCCGATCATATTGATCAGCTCCAAAAGCATTAGGGCCAAAATGTTTCTGATGACCTGGGGACATTCTATAATCAGCAGATCCTGAAAATCTTGGACCACCTTTTTTTGTAACAACATTGAACATACCAGAACGTAAGTTTCCGTATTCTGCATTAAAGCCACCTTTCAGTATCTGTATTTCTTCTACAGTAGCTGAATTTGTAGGAGTATATGTTTTGTTGTTCAGTTTATCAGTTCTTTCCATTCCATCAACTTGA
>JBDLIU010000352.1:0-4694 GCA_039714715.1 Bacteroidota bacterium | reverse complement strand
CCTTTTCACAGTCGGGATCCATATCTTGCAGGTGAAGTTTGTAATGGTGTATTTGTCAGAATCCTGGACCGGGATCTTTTTGAACCATATAAAACGGGTATAGCAATGGTTTGGGCAATTCACAAACTTCATCCTGACAGAATGAAATGGGATGAGAAGAAAATGAATAGGCTTGTAGCTACACGTAGACTGGAAAAAATGATTCACGATGGGGCACACCCATCAGAGATTTACGAATTATGGAAACAAGAACTGACTGAATTCAAAGAAATGAGTCAGACTTATCTTCTTTACTAACTCACATGGTGGAGAATATGGTAATATTATCGTAAGGTATAAGTAAATATGAGTCATTTTAATAAGACTATTTTAAACAGGTCTGTGGAGAAGGTTCTTTAATTATAACCTTACTCAACCATATTTTGTAGCTGCAGCAATATTTCTGACATTTCCTGTTCCTGCTCTTTTTCATGCCTCATTGCTAACTCAAGGTCAGGAATAGCATCTGTATATTCTGTTTCCAGTAAATATTTGGCAGCATGCAATCTTACCTCTGGAGAATTATGACGCAACAATCCAACCGACCATCGTATAGAGGGCCTGGAACGAATAGAATGGAGATTGATTAAAGCATTAATTACAACAGAATCATTTTCATCAAACAGATCCCAGAAGTTCTTTTTTTCATATTTCACCTGTTCAGTAAAATATAGCACTTCCTTATTATTGATCTCGGGTCTTACCAGTTTCTCAGGGTAGGATACAAGTTCATTGTCACTTACCCACCTGGCCATTCTTGGGATCATCCATCTCATACCTGCTGTAGCTTCAGGGTGGCCTACAGAAACAAATACTTTGCCTTTCCCATATTCCGAAGTGGAAAACATCAACTTACCGGGGGTAGTTCCTTCCGGGTATCCCTCGCGATTAGCAACATCAGAATAGAAGCTGCCCAGAATGTTAGATGATGTAGATTCCGGGTATTTAAATATTGGGCCATCGTAATATTGAACATACAGCGAATCCTGACTAGCCAGTTCGGGAAATATCTCCTTACCCTTTTCATTGAGGTTAAATGACACCAGGCCTCTACCGCGGTCGTAATAGCCATCCCTGATATCCGGCTCAGGGAATATCTGCAAGCTTGGATACCCAGGTGTGGTTGACAATAAGAATCCTCCGGCACAGATGCCTACAAGCCCTTTGCCATCTTCATATGAGAATGTCCGAACTTTATCCGCAGCTTGCTCTCCCAGGCTATTTAACTCCTTACTTCCACTTCCACCGGGAAATATTAGCACATCCAGTTCATTAAGTTTCCCTTCCATTATATCACCCGGAGAAACTGCACAGGGTGACACACCTCTATCGATCTTCAGTGCTTCAATGGTTTCGATAACACAAACCGCACTTGCTCCTTCTCCACTATAAACGCCAACTTTTATTTTACCTGTTTCAGTACTTTTCTGGCTGCATGCTCCTGCAAGCATTAATACGATCAGGATTAGGTATTTTAAACTATTCATTAGAATTCTCTATTTATTTTTTATTTCAACGTTGAATGTCTCTTTGTAGAAAGCAGGAATTTCTTTGTCAACCCAGTCGTAAAAATCCTCCATTTCTGATGCATCGATTTTAGAATCTCGCCAACTATCCAGCACGGCACTAGCCTTTTTAAATATTTTATCTTCAAAAGGTTCTAGCAGTTGTATAATGCCGGAATCGTCTGCATTTAGTAATGCATTTACATTCATATATTTTCCACTTTTTATCCCCCAATTAAAACTGTAGCATTTATTTTTTACTTCCATGCCCATAGCGCACATGGGGGAGTCTTTAATTTCTTTATCGTAAAGAAGAATCGAAGGTAATTCCGTTTTGGTGTGATTCCATACAGGTACACAAACTGTTGACAAGGGCCAGCCAAGAGCAGTCCACATGGTAGAATACATCGGATCTTCACCTTTCTTTACACCCTGCACTACTGCGGCAGAAGAAGTGTTCTTCCTTGGAATAAAATCTTCAAAATTTACATACGTTGTATTGTTTTCAGGGATATTAGAATAATCGTACAGATCTACTTTGGTTAAGGAGTGGTATAGGCTGCGGCTAACATCCTGGATTATTGCTTTCGGAGTGAGGCGCCTTTCCTGGACTGCCATTCTTATCAGGTCATCAGCAGTTTCAAGTCTTATATAACCACTAGCCAGACCCATCACTCCAGTGGTAGAATAATTCGTTCTTACTACATAACCATAAGGAGCAATTTTTGGGTCATTAGCATCAATTTTTTCATAACTAAAATTTCCTAGTTCAAAGTAGGCCGCTCCTCCATTTGCATCAATTACTCCGAAGTTAGCCTCAAGTTTGATAGGATGCTTTAGAGACTTAAGCAGTTGTTCGAATTCATCAATATTGGCACATTCTTCCAGGGCTCTTTTCATAAGTCTGCCTTCAAGACCAGATTGCCTGATGGTATCATTATTCAGGTTATAGCTGGCTGTATTCATAATGGCAAAACCAGCCGAATTAAAGCCTATCCATACAGACTTATTATTAGGATCTTTTGAGTTTACCAATCCTATGTAACTGTATTTCGTGCCTGTAAACTGAACGAGCTTATTCTGAAGAAAACCTGTATCACGGTGTTTCCAAAGAAGGGGTCTGCCATCAGGAGTAGCCTTACCTGAAATAACTGCAGATGTGCATGATAGTACGCTATGATTTATGATAATTAATAATGCCGGGATGAATAGGAGAATCTTTTTCATTGAAATTTTGTTGTAGTATGCTCGTCAAAGCTACTGTAAAAACAATGTGAAGAAGAATGATAATAATCATCAATTCTAAATAAAAATTAAGCCCCCAAACTTGGGGGCTTAATATATTCACGCTAACAATGTATGTTGAAACCAGCCTTACATCATATGTAAGACTAACCTGTTTATTTAAGGAATAGAAACTTCTCCAAGATTATTCCATGTAATATCTTTCCATATTAATGTGCCACTATTAGCACTGCTTAACAGATCATCTACATTGATCGAAAATGCAATGGCATCATTGGTCTGAAGCTCAATAAATGGATCAAAAGGAACTTCCATTTTAAAATTATACGTACCAATGGAATTATGATAAAATGAAATTGTGGCTCCAGTTAATGTTTTTGGCAAGATGTAGAAATGCTTTTTATTTTCGTAAGACAGGTAAGTGTAGATTGGAGCATCGTAGTCATATTCCTGGTCTAATAAACTATCGGCTTCAAATGAGAAGTACTTATTATTCATAGTGCTGAACATCAGTTCTAAAAACCCACCTACTATATCTGAGGTATCAGTATTGGTTGAGTCCATTTCTCTAACCAAAGTAATTTTAGCAGAAATATTTCTCATACCCATTACTATTTCTTGCTTGTCCTCAGTTAATGTAATGCTCTCTTTACCAACATAGATTGGGTTTTCACTAACAGTGTAGGGGTCGATTCTTGGGTAGCCTACATTATCAGGGTATGGATATACTGTTCCATCTTCACCAATAATTGGATCTCCCGGATAATAATGATGGTAATTTAAGTAAGTTGTTGATGCCAGAATATCGTAATTACCTGCTGGTAATGGTGGAATAAACAGGGTGTCAGGTATAGCGTTCTCATAATATATTACATCTCCAATATTGGGGTCAGTAGTATCATAATATGGGGGTTCCTGATCCATGTAAATATTATGATTGAAATAATATTGTTCATAAACAACCTTATTATTTTCATCAAGAATAAGGATGATTAGTTCCCGAACATCATCAGGTGTTTCACTTAACCTTGAACCGGAATAAAATTTGTAGTCTAAAGACTGACTGATGCCGGTAATATAAAATCCGAATTCACCTTCAGGGAATTCATTTTTATCAAATTGATTTTCACATGATGCTAAACCAACAAGCAGCAAAATTGACAGGAAGTAAGCTAGCGTTTTCATCTTTCTAAATGTTATATTCTTAAGTAAATTTAGGACATTTTTAAGACAATTCAAACCTAAAATTGCTTGATTATTAGCTTGTTAGCATGAATAATTGACCTGGATTGCTCCAATATCCTTTATAGTTAGACACCGTTTTGTATGAAATGGTTGGAATAGCCTATTAATTTTAAATAGTGAATTAACATTTTCAATTTTTCTTTTGATTAAAGACATCAATCATGGTTTTAACTTAATTTTGCCCGACATTTTGAATAAGAAAATATGTTACTAGTATCCTACATCCGGGAAAACAGAGAAAAGGTTTTAGCAGGGCTCGCTGTTCGTGGCATTAAAGATGCCTCTAACCAGATTGATGAGATTATCAACCTTGATGATAAGCGCAAGCAACTTCAGCAACAAAATGATAACATTTTAGCGCAATCGAATGCTATTGCCAAGTCCATTGGACAACTGTTTCGTGAGGGTAAGCAGGATGAGGCTAATGAGAAGAAGAAGGAAACAGCAGAACTTAAGTCACAGACCAAAACACTTAGTGAAGAGCTGAAAAATGTTGAGGCTGATTTGCAGAAAGCATTGTATGACGTGCCTAATATCCCTAATGCAAAAGTACCAGCAGGCAATTCTGAGCAGGATAATATTGTGGCAAAAGAAGTAGGTAAAAAACCAACTTTGCACGATGGCGCAAAGCCGCACTGGGAACTTATTGAAGACTATGAT
>JBDLIU010000351.1:0-4735 GCA_039714715.1 Bacteroidota bacterium | reverse complement strand
CCCAGGTCAGTTTGCCATCATTCCAGTCTTTTCTGTTTTCTTGGGCATACCCTCCAAATACTCTGAAAATAATTAGTAACGTAATAAATGTTTTTTTCTTCATTTGCTCTCTTTTAACTAGTATGGATTATCAGCGCTGATATGCTTCATATTTGACCAAAATACCTTCCTTATAGAATTTTGCATTTTAATACTAGTAAATCTTCATCTCAGGTCTTATCGCAACAAACCTGAAAATTAATTCTAAAAACAGAATGTGTGAATACTCATTTTTGTAATATCCATCACGCCATGAGAAGAAAGATGGATTGTAGTTTAATCCAACGTTAAAACCATCTGTTAATTTGTAATATGTTGAAAAAGAAAGGCCAAGGTTTCTTTGATCAATTCTATAATACGTGGTATCAATATAAACTGGATAGAAAGATGAGACTTCATTCAATGTATATACTATTTTATTAGACTGCAACCCAATATCAAAATGCCAAGCATGAATATCTGTTCCCATTTGAAAATTAATTAATTGTGCGAAGTTCCTATCATACTTGCCATACGGATCGTAAGGAGCTGGGATTGGGATTTCGACATCAGTAATAAATCCATAATTACTACTTATCGATAGCTTATCAGAAATATAATATTCTAGGCCACCAGTCAAGCCTAGAAACCCAAAAGATGTACCGTAATCTTCCACTCTAAACATATAAAAGTGGTTACTTTCAGGGATTGAGAGTTTAATACTAAATTGTCCTTTTTTTGGTTTTTGCCAACTGGACCAATATTTATTAATTGGTCTGGTAATAAAATTCCGAGATCCACTAAGAGGGATGTGATTTCTATTGGGATAAGTAAATCTTTTGGGGCTATGTAAATCAATGATATATCCAGGGATGAACCAACTATACATGTTTCCTATCCAAAATGCTGCGGATAATCTGCTGTCAAGATTAAACTGAGTAATTAATGAGTCCTTTTTAAGAACAATCGACACATCTTGCTTTGATCTCTCTACTCCAATAATAGCTGGTGTATAATATGTTCTATCATCTCCCTCAACAATAACTTTTGCTGAATCCACATCAGTATAAATTTTAATACCAACCGTTTTCTGATGTATCCAGATGGAACATGAGGAAAAACAAATTAGAATACTCAGATAGAGTAAAAAAAATTTCATCTATTAAAGATTCAAGAACCTAGTTAGCATATTAATATTTAACAATATCCCTTTAATGATAAAGTTACTATAGAATAGCAAAATATTAGCACACTTGTCCGTTAGCCATCGGGTATCTAAAATGCTACGATGCCCACTCCAAGAATTAGTTGCTATCTAAAAAAGAGATGATTTCATTAATATACTCTTTCATTCCCAATGTTGCTACACCCTTCAAATGATCTCCGGCATAAGAAATTACATTAGCCTTTTTTCTTGAAGCACAAAACAGGATAGCATCCTCTTCTGTTGTAATTACATCATTTTCAGCTGCAAATAATAAAATAGATGTGTCAAGTTGTTTTACTGCTTTTCGATCCTTACGGGCAGACTTAGGAAGAATTACCTCTTTGTTTTTATGTTTCAGAATTCTATTTTTTACATCTAGTGGAGACAAAACAAAACCCTCACCAATATAAAAGTCAAATGGACTGTAATTAAATCCAATTGCAGTGATCAGAGTTCCCATTGAATATGCGAGAACACCAATTTTATCCGATGAGTATTCATTTTTACACCAATTCATTACTGAGACAAAATCTGTTACATATTCCTTATGATAGAGATTATTACGACTATAATCAAAGTCAGTACTATCTCCGAATCCTCGATAATCAAATGTAACTACCCTGTAACCCTCTTTAGCTAAATAAAGTGCATAACCCAACATATTGCCCATATTTCCAGCATCAGTATTTGCAATAACTACAGTTTTATTTTTATTCTGGTCTCCAAAAGGGTTGATTATCCACGTATTGATTTCAAATTGATCTGGTGTTACAATTTTGAACTCTTCATAAGATAGTTCCCACATTGCCGGATGAAGAGCATATTCCTTTTTTGGATCAATGGAATATCCTGAATTGCTAAGTCCTAAAAGAAGAATCCAAGCTAATATTAGATTAGTTTTCATGGTAGTAGAAATTAATGCTAGCTTCTGTAAATAGAACAAAAAGCCCCTACTTATAACTCTTTCCAATATTATATAGCATGTTCTTCAGCGACTCCTGCCATGTTTCGTCTGCATCCCAATTCTTACCTACGTAGATATTCCCTGTTTTTAAATTTCTGATATAGTACTTATAAACAGGTGCTTTGGTTGGAATATATCGCATGGTAGGTTTGCCATTCTTAAGCTTGATGGTTATATAAAACTCTTCGTCTTCATCCACCTCGTAATTAAGCAACCTTTTCACGCTGATCCCTGCCGTATGAATGCTTCCCAGCACATAGATGTATCCTGCTTTAATTAAAGCTTCATCTGTTTCGTCCTGCTCAACCATTCCATATTTGAATTTATATCCCTGCATAATGGCTGCCTGCTCTTTATTGAAGGCCTTGGCTTGCGCTTCTGCCTGCTCGAGCCTGTTTTTTACCATGGTGTTTACCAGTCCGCCCTGTTTTTCGCCCGGAAGATCAGATCCTGCAAACTTCCTTACTGCCAGTTTCCCACTATTTAAATCAGTATAATAGGTTTCGGCACGCAGGCTGGTAATTAACTTAACATCATTAAAATATTCAGGGGTGTCATTAATCATTAGATTAGTGCTTTCCTGTTTCTTAGCATCCTTGGTTAATTTTCCCAGGACTTTTTTAAACTCTTTGCCTGTGGCTTTCCATGCCTCTTGCCCTTCTGTCATAAGTGAGGGCTGACCATTAAATGGTGTAGCCATTAGCAGGTATCTGATGTTTTTAGGATTCCCGTTCACCTCTGCCTTGATTATTAATACGATGTGTTTAATCCCTCTCTTCTTCCAGCTGGTGGCAAACGCTTCTCTTACCTCTTTGCCAGAATAAACGTCATCATAGAAATAATAGGCCACAGCATCCAGCCCCGCCTTTGCAAACACCGGCTGTGCTTCTTCCGCCATTGGGTGCCAATCTTCCGCAATTGATTCCCCTGCCTTATTCGGAGAGGTTACAAGTACCACAGATTTTGAAGATAAAATGTTATCAGGCAGGTTTTTCTGATAGTTCAGAAACACCAATCCGGCTACATTAATTTCTTCTTCCTGTGCATAAATACTTCCGCCAAGTAGTACCAATAAAATAATCGATAAAAGTTTCCTCATGTTATTCAAACGAAATTGTGTTTATAAATTGTACTATAAATTTAATGACGGTTAATCAGAATTCTATGCGTTTCCTTATGAAGTCCTGAATTTATATTCAATACATATAAGCCATCTGCCACATACCAGGGTAATTGTATCCTGGTTACATCCGTTGTATTTAGCTCCTTATCCAGCATCAATTGACCCTGGGTATCGAACATCAACAACCTTGCTCCAAATTCTGCATCGCCTGCCACAGTAAAGGCATCTGATGCTATTGGATTAGGATAAACAGAAAACTGCCTATCCACGATAATGTCTTCAATGCCTGTTAAAACGCCCGGTGTCTGGATTCTAAGATTATCAATTGCCCATCCCCAACCGTTGTTCTCTGAATCAGATACCAGCACAAATCTTATCAGTATTTCATCGTTTGGCTGGAAAGTGTTCAGCAAATCAATGCTCCTAAATCTGAAATGACTACTATTCCCGGTATAAAAGTTACCGTAGAGAGAGAGCCATTTTTCATCTGCAGAAGCATCGTATTCATCCAACAGGTTAGCCCAGGTTTTTCCATCCACCGAACCCTGAACTACAACATAATCTTTAAATTCAGGTGTGCCGGGGGCTGCTCCGCTTATTCCCGGTTCAACGATAACCACTTCATCAAAATTAATCAGAGCGTTGGCCGACTTAACCTTTATGGGTGTTTTAAGGATGTACTCATACTCAATATTGGCTTTATGGCTATGTTCGCTATGAATAGCTGCATTTTCGAATCCAAAATAGACTTCTTCCGAGAATCCATAGCCATCAAAATCATTGGTAGCTGTCTCAAAGTTGTTTTGATAGCTATCAACGGCATCGTTATAATTGAATAGTTCATAATTATAAACATGCGACACATAAGGCACTCCATTGTAGAATGATCTCACGTAGGCTGTACCTGATTGCATTGCAGAATAGTTAGTAACCAGTTTCAGCTTCCCAACTTCTGATGGTTGATTTAACTTACCAAACAGCTGCCCGTTGAGATAAAGATGAGTAGAGTCAAAGGCAGATTTCATTTCAAGATTTAGCATAAGCTCACCGGCCAATGTGGGTATACTGCTTACAATTTCCGGCAGGTAAACATGCCCCGGTAATGCGTCTATGGTGGTGGTCCAAATTCCCCTGCCATGGGTGCCCATCACAATTTCCTTATCTACAATTTTCATTTCCCAAATGGCCGCGGCCGGCATATTGCTGATCAGCAGATGCCACGATTGCCCTGCATCAGTCGATTCCACAATCCCAATATCGGTTCCTGCCCAAATCACGGATGTATCATGGGGCATAACCAGGAGATCGTTTAGGGCTACATCGGGGAATCCGTTGGCGCTGGATGTATTGGTTCCAAAACCCGAAATATCGTACCACGATTGCCCCAGATTGTCTGTTCGTAAAATCTTGGGCCCTTCAGCAA
>JBDLIU010000350.1:0-4740 GCA_039714715.1 Bacteroidota bacterium | reverse complement strand
TAGGCACTTGTCAATATTAGCCGAGGTTTTAATAAATATAGATAGTTTACTAATAAGTAAAAATGTTGATTGTGTCTCGTTAAACATTATATGTTTTTGAAAAGTTTTGTCTGAATCAAAGTATCATCACTTTTAAAGGAAACAGAATATCCCATCGCTTCATATCCCTTGATTCGTTTTTGAAACATTCGTCTTAACATTGGTAGCGTTTGATCAACGTAGTCATAAACAGTAACTCGCCCCTTGCCATTGAATTGACGATGAATACGCCCGACATATTGAGCTAAAGACCCCTTCCAGGAAATAGGTAATGCCAGGATTAATGTATCCAATTTTGCCAGATCGAAGCCTTCCCCAATATATTTACCCGTTGCAATGACCACCTGAATGTCATTTAACGATTCCATCGCTTCTTCTCCTCAGGGAGCCTACTTTTGGTTCGCTCTTTTGCTTTCATCGCTCCACGTAAAACCGGAAACTTACTTTTTGTTCAGCTAGAAGCTCCCCCAAAATGACAGCATGTTCTCTACGTTCCGTCAGAATAATAGGATTACGTTTTTTTTCAACTTCATTAACAACATCATCAATGATCTGTTTATTCCGGTCAGGATATTCCATAAGCCAACGGTAAACATCAGCAATATGTGGTCTTGTTTCATTATTTAACAATTCAACTGGAGGTATAGTATTAAGTTCAGTAACCACAACCTGTTGTTCAAATTGCTCACGTGCACCCGATTTTACAGTGTAACGGATTGACCCTGCCTGCATAAAAATAATGGGTTCATGACCATCTTGTCTTTGGGGTGTTGCAGTGATCCCAAGAACATATTTAGCATGAACTTCACTCAACAATCTATCATAGTTTGGTGCTGAAATATGATGGCATTCATCTATTATTATTTGACCATAATCGAATAAGTGTTGATCAACTGAATTATCTTTTCGATTTATCATACTCTGATAGGTGGCAACATCTATCTGACCCGTTGGTTTGTGTTTTCCTCCACCCATAACGCCAACATCAACCCCATCTAAAAACATTTCTAACCGTTCTTTCCATTGATCCAACAATTGACGACTATGAACAAGTATCAGGGTATTTACTTTTCTTTTATAAATCAGACCAATGGCGACTACAGTTTTACCAAATGCTGTCGGAGCATGAAGAATACCAACATCAAATTTACTCAGTTCATTCACAGCTTTCTTTTGATCTTTACGCAATTCACCTTTAAATTGAACTTTCTTAATTCTCTGCCCCATTTTACGCTTATCATCAAATTCTGCTGAGATTAATTGTTGCTCCAATATGATAAGCACATCATCTAAACAACCCCGAGGTAAGGATAAATAACCTTGTTCAATATGAGCAAGACAGATAAAGCGAGGTATGCCATGAGTTGAAAATCTCAATGCCTGAGTTTTAAAGAAGACGGGATTCGAAAAGCTGGCTGTTCGTTTCAATCGAGCCAATAAAGCCTGTGGTAGGACATCTGTAGGTATATAAATTCTATTTGCTAAAACAATAGTCAATGTTTTAGGACAACCACTAATACTATCTTTAGCTATGGGCAATCCTTTTTCCCATGGTTTCATCTCTTCATTATCTATAGTTTTGCTACTACCCCCTACTTCCAAGCACTCATAAATTCGTTTTACTTTGACTCGATTGAGCGAAGTCAAAAAAGACCACTGTTCAGGATAAGCATCAAAATTGCTATCAACAAATACACTATTGCTTGATTTTCTAGGAACATATTGTAATGGCAAAGCAATCAGATTTCCAAAGCCGCCATCAGGCATAATGTCCTGATTAGGAAATAATCTATCATATGAATCAAATGATAAACCTGCATGATTTTCCATTGCTTTATCAAGCAACAGGAATCCAAAATTTCTTGCATCTTTTGCAGGAATAGGATTATCAAAAAAAATCCAGATGTGTGCACCATTACCAGAACGTGACCGTTCGATTGCACAGGGAATATTAATCTCCACACAAGCCTCATAAAAAGCAGTTACATCCAATTGCCAGTTTGCCTTATCAAAATCAGCAGCCAATAACCAACAGTGGTTATTGCTTAATAACGGATATAGTCCAATTGTTTGATTTCCAGAGAGATGATCGAAAATAGCTTGTTGATTAAGTGGCTTGAATGAACGATTACTACATTCAGAGCATTTCACCTTTGGCTTATTGCATATTACTGGCTGCCACTCATTTGAACAGGCAATTGAATAACCAACACGCCCTTGTTTATTTTCCCAACGCACTGCATAAATATCATCCCGCCCTTTAAATAAATATGCAAACAGCTTAACTTTTTGATCAGTGGACAATACCTCATGCTGAGCATTGGCATTGGTATTTTCCAGTGCTATAGATTTGGATTCGAGCAGTTTCTGGTACTTCTCTTGTAAGATCTTTTTTTCCTGCTCCAAATTTGCCAGTTTTATTTTTATTATGTCCAGTTCTTGATCTATGGATGGCATGATTTAAAATTCTTAATAATTTAAATAATTGACTAAAAATTAGTTGTAAAATTAATTATTTATAAAAATAGCATATAATAAAACCATTGCATAATATTTTTATCATACTGAAATATAAGATTTTTTAAACTTTTAAAGAAAAAACAGAGTAGAGGGTTGAAAATTACGAAGAACTTTTGGTTCTTTTAAAAAGGTAGACAAAATATCTTTTTTTTACTGGATAAAAATCAAATCTTATAATTATAACATATTGTATTTTATAGACTTAATTACATCGAATGGTGCCCAGGGCCGGAATCGAACCGGCACGGTGTTGCCACCGAGGGATTTTAAGCCCCTTGAAATCCATATTTTATAAGTCCTATGGCAAATTCAAATTGGTATACGCCTACCATTAATCCAAAAAATGCTACTTTCACAGTGTTCCTGGCTATATATTTCAAACCTGAGTTATTCCTGGTTTAAAATTTGTATATAAGCAGTATAAGTATAAATACGATTACGTTTTTGTCCTGTGACTTCTTTTACCATGCCAAGCTGATGCTCAAGTGCATCAAGAACTTTACCAAGAGTCGCTGCAGTTAATCCAGTAAATTCAATGAGCTTACTAATACTGGCAACAGGATGTTCAAAAAGGGCATCTATAATTTGACTGGCTGAACCTGACTGGCGACCTAAATCAGTTAATCGGGCTTTATCTTTTTGCCTAAGTTCATTCAATTGCTTAGCAGTTCTGACAGCCTGATTGGCAGTTTCTGCAACGGCATCAACAAAGAATAACAGCCATGCCTCCCAGTCACCCGTAAAGCGAACCTGATTTAAACGTTCATAATACGTTTGTCTGTGTTTTTTAAAAAACACAGACAAATAAAGCAAAGGTTCACTCATCACTTTTGCTTCAACTAAAATTAAAGGGATCAACATTCTGCCTATTCGGCCATTACCATCCATAAAAGGATGAATGGTTTCAAACTGGACATGAGTTAACGCAGCCTTAATCAATGGATCCGTCATCTCTGGAATATCATTGATAAAGCGCTCAAGTTCTGACCAGCAATCCATTAGTTCATTCGCGGGAGTGGGAACAAAATTTGCCTCATCTGGCCTGTGGCCACCAATCCAGACCTGGCTTTTTCGAAACGCCCCTGGGCAACGATTAACACCTCTTCCTGAGGTCATCAATGCCTGATGTAACTCGGTGATCAATCGAAAAGAAATTGGTTGCTTTTCACGTATCCGCAATATACCCAAATTAAGAGCATTGACATAGCAGGAAACTTCCTGCACATCATCCATTGGCACACCTGGCACACCATCCATTTCATAAAGCATCAAATCACTTAAAGATGATTGAGTGCCTTCAATTTGAGAAGACATGACTGCTTCTTTTCGGACATAACTATAGAGAAACAAACTTGCATCAGGTAATAATGTACTAATAGCATCCAGTCGCCCCAATGCCAGCATAGCCTGACTGATTCTACTTTGAAGTTTGCTACCAATATTCAGAGGAGGATGTGGTGGTAAAGGTGATGGTACAAAAGCTTTACAAGTAATGCCACCCGCTATAGCAGCTGAATAATGACCAGCTAATCCTCGATTCATTGGTTAACCTGCTTTCTGACTTATAAGTAAATTAAGCTTGCTCTTTATTTTATTTTAGCAGTTATAATAAAATAAGAAAGAGGTTTATTTTAGTTTCGTGTATTTTCTTCTAAGGCAAAACACGAGTCAATAACGCTTCATCAACTCTGCCAACTATTTCTTTTAAGATTTTCAAAGTTTCATTTTGGTGGACATCACTGCCATCTCTTAAACCTGCCAAAACGGTCAAAATTTGTTCTGGTAACTCAAACCGGGTGAGCAGTTGTTCCTGAACAATTGAGAGATCAAGCAGTTCCTCTCGCTTGCCACAAACACTCTGATATAAACACGACATAGATAATTCCAGCGCCTGAATGGAGGGTTCTAAAGCCTCTTGTCTAAATCCACCATTAAACAATAGCTCTGCCATTTGATACTTACGTTCAACTTCTGAAAAACGCTGCATAGCTTGATTAACCCATTTTTCACGTCGTTTCCTATCCTGTTCCTCATTGAGTTCTGACCTATGAAGTGTTTTTTTCGCCGCATTAAAGCTAAGAATACCTGCATCGACTAAACTCTGAATGGTTGCCATGGTCTCAGCATCGATGACTTTGAGTGCATCAATTGCATTTTTCTGATCAATGGCAATATCCCTAA
>JBDLIU010000349.1:0-4742 GCA_039714715.1 Bacteroidota bacterium | reverse complement strand
TTTTCTAAAGCAAACTCTCCTAAAGACTCCCAGTTTTGATTGTCATTACTGATAAATATTTCACAGTTTTCAATATTTCTACTTAGCGATTGTCTTTGTATTAAGAAAAACCCTTTAACTTCTGATTCCTGTAGCATATCTACAACGATAAAATGAGGTGTAGTTGGCGTACAACCCGCCCAACATGAATGCCAAAAAGTATCAGGATTTCCGTCAAGTATTGTTTTACACCATCCATTAACAGGTCCTTCACCACCTTGATCTTCCTGGGTGCTATAATCTAAAATTTGCCAACCTGTTCGATCTAAAGTTGCAGGTGGTAGCAGGTCCGGATCCGGAGTTACTACATCCTGAGAGCAGGAAATAGTTGTCAATATAATTAATGCTAGAAAAACAACATTTGTTATTCTTTTATAGACTGTTATTGTGTTCATATTTTTTTTTGTTTTAATATTAGTCATATGTGTACCTGACTTATGTTTAGAAATCATATTTTGTGTTATTGAAAGCCCTTAAACGGGCTTTCAATTAACTCTATTTAAGGATTTTGTATCAAACCTTGCAAATTAACCTGTCTCTCAGGTAGGAACTCAACAATCCTATTATGAGTTGCCTGGATTTCATAAAATGGATTTGCTCCCCATAAATGACCACCGGGATATCTTCTGTCCATCGTTTCTCCATTTCTGAATACATCAAATTTACGATGCCCTTCAAAAGCAAACTCAAGTCTTCTCTCTTCCAAAACTATATCTAAAACCGATTTTCCTACCGGAATTGTTGCCAAAGAATAAGTTGGAATACCAGCTCTTTCTCTTATTATATTTACCTGATCGATAGCTTGTTGATCCATTCCTCTTTTGGCTAATGATTCAGCTTTATTCAAATGCATTTCGGCTAACCTTGATACCATAGGAGACCATAAATGCACATTATCATCCTGAAGAGAAGCTTTCAAAATATACCACTTAGGTTGACCTGATTCATTCATCGTTTCCATTTCATAACCTTTGTCTACATATTGTTTACTGCCCCCGTCCATGAAGAAGTAGCGTTTTTTCCCATCAACAGTTTCTTCTTCTACTGTATATGTGAAACCGTTGTCTTCAAATGTAGTCACATCTCCACTTTCAGAAGTCAACCTGGTTTGATAAGAGTAGTCATTATCTACCCAATAAACCCATTGATTACCTTCATCTTCATATTGAGGTTCAATGAATCCTTTTCTGGCATCATTTTCATTTTGGTTCAGCAGGTCAAGGTATGAACTGGATGCAAACATCTCACCCCATCCTTTTCCGTCTATAGATGCATACAAAGAACCAACGGTCCAATAATGATCCCATTCTCCTGAAAGATCAGCATCAGTATTTAGGGTAATACTGAATATTGCCTCTTGATTCACATTTGGATTTATAGTATTCATTTTTTCAAAATCTTCAGTAGACAACAATTGATACCTTCCGGAGTTAATTACTTTATCGGCATATAACTCAGCATTTTCATTATCCTCCATATATAAATACACTCTTGAAAGCAATGCCTGGGCCGCTTCTTTTGTTGCAAAAGCTGCTGATTTTTCCTCATTCATCAACATTTCTGCCATTAACAAATCACTGATTACCTGGTCGTACACTTCACCTACAGTACTACGTTTCGGAGTATCATCTACACTTGAAGTTAATTTTAATGGAACAGACAGGTTTGATGTTCCCTGATTAAAAGGACGGCCAAAAACATTACCCATTTGGAAATACACCAATGCTCTTAGGTAATAATTCTCTCCTATAAGCTGGTCTAATACATCAGAAACTCCTTCTTCGGCAGCTTCAAGAACCACATTACATCCAACAATTACTTTATAAGAGGCGTCCCAAAAGCTTTCAACCCTATAATTTGTTGTAACAGCTCTATAATCATACATTTTATAATAATGATCACTGGAATTCTTGCTCCAGGTTACGTTATCTCCAGGGTATTCAGCTAATCTGTGAATTCGATCTCCCCATCCTTCGAAAGTATAATCACTATTGCCCGGATTAGTTTTTAACATGGCATAATTACCCAGAGTAGCAGTTTGTAAAGCACCTTCACTCTCAAAAAGAGTATCGACCGCAATTTGATCATAAGGATCCCTTTCTATATCACAAGAAAGTATCAATAATCCTATAAATAATGTTAATAATATTTTTTTCATCTGTATATATTTTTTTGATTAGAAAGAAAAGTTTAACCCGATTACATATCTTTTTGGTACAGGATAAGAATGGCCGGTATCACCTTCTATACCTCCAACTTCAGGATCCATCCCTGAATAACTTGTATATGTCAACAGGTTTTCTCCCGAGAAGTAAATCTTAGCCTTGCTTATAGATGACATACCAGAATTATTTAAAGGAATATCATATCCAAATGTGATATTTTTTAGTTTTAAATAACTTCTATCCTCAAGCCAACGAGATGAAGGTTCGTTAGAATTGTTATTTCCACCATAAACAGCACGTGGATGAGAGGCTATATCACCAGGTTCTTCCCATCTTGACCAATCATCATGTAAAACCTGCTGATTAAATGTTGGATAAGCTCCATCTGAATCAAAATGTTGACGTGAACCATTGTAAATCTCACCACCTTTAACAAAACTGAACATCGCATCTAAAGTAAAGCCTTTGAATTCCATACTTGATGAAAATCCTCCTATAAAATCAGGAGTTCCATTACCTACCAATTGCTTGGTAGCCTCATTGTAGTTTCCTGTATATGAAATTTCACCTGTTTCTTCGTTTACTACCTCCCACAATGGGGTGCCGTTGGCCGGGTGTACTCCAGCCCATTTACGCAAATACCAGGAGTTCATATCTTCTCCTACTTTGAATATTTTTCTTCCTTTCTCTATTTCAGTCTGCCCATCAAACAATTCAGTAATCTCATTTTTATTTACACCTATATTAAATCCAAGGTTCCAATTAAAACCATCACCATTAAATATATCTGCCGATAAAACAAATTCTAAACCTGAATTTTTCAATCCTCCGACATTTTCCCAATACCCGTTAAAAGCAGTAATTGACGGTAAATCAACATAATACAATAAGTCTGAAGTATTTTTTATATAGTACTCAAGTGTTGTGCTAACTCTATCGAAAAATCTGGCATCAACAGCTAAGTTGGTTTCATAGGATTTTTCCCATTCCAAATCTGGATTTCCATATTGATTAAGAATAGCTGCAGGAATACCATCATAATGAACCTTTGCACTATAGGTACCTTGATATGGGTAAAGTGATCCGGGACGGTTACCAACAGATCCATAACTCGCTCTAAGTTTCAATAGGTCTATATTATCGCTGTTAAAGAAGTCTTCATTATGAATGTTCCAACCGGCTCCTAAGGCATAGAATGTCCCGTATTGGTTATCAATTCCAAAGTTAGAGGCACCATCTCTTCTGATAGATGCTTTAGCAAAATAACGGTTCTTATAAGAATAATCGACATTAAAAAAAACGGATTGCATAGCATATTCATTTTTAGTACCCCCAACAGATTTTGCCTCAGAAGTTACATCCAGTATTTCACCATCTTCAATCATACTAACACCAACAGCAGTAGTATTTTCATATATATAATCGTTATATTCATATCCTGCCAATGCTGTTATCGTATGATTGTCAAATTCTTTTGAATACCTTAACATCTGTGTTGTTAACCTTGTAAACCTTCTTGATGAGTAATTTTCTAAACTACCGATTGTAGATTCTCCTGCTATAGAACGAGGGTCAGCATAAGACATCTCATTATAATGGAGCAATGTGAAGTTATTGGTTGATATAAAAGTCAGGTCGTCTAATATTTTAAACTCAAAATCACCATTAAAACTCATATCAAACGTTTTACCTTCCGCATAATTCCATTGAAGGTCATAATAATAGTTTCTCTCGTCCCTACCGAGCCAAACATCAGAATCCTGGGCCTTCACTGCATTACCTTCTTCATCAAAAGGTAGATCCCAGGGAAGATTGTTGTACATGTCATACCTGCCGTGCTCTGCATTATAGTTTTCGTCAAAACTGAAAGATATTTTAGGTTTTAACGTCAATCGTTCATTTACCTCATAGTCTAAGTTTAATCTAAAGGTGTAGCGCTCAAACTCAGTACCTTTAATCGTCCCTTCTTCGCTAAAATAGCCTCCAGACAAATAAGTATTTACTTTATCGGTGTTTGATGTATAAGATATGTTGTAATCCTGAACCAAAGCAGATTGTGTAGCATTATCGATCCAGTCATAATCCCTATTCAGTAACTCGGAGGTAAACCATTCATGTGTATTTCCCATCAATGCATGGTAATCGTATAATTGTTGTGAATTCATCACTTCAAAATTTCCCGAATTAAATTGATTCACTCCAAACTTGGTAGTAAAAGCCAGCTCATTAACGCCTTCTTTCGCTCTTTTAGTAGTGATGATGATTACACCATTCGCTCCACGTGATCCATATAATGAAGTTGCCGAAGCATCTTTTAATACAGATACTGATTCCACATCATTAGGGTTTACTACAGGGGTTCCGTGTTGGATAACACCGTCAACAACCCAAAGGGGTTTTACATTGCCACCTAGTGTTGCCATACCCCGTATTAAAACATCCGGTGCAGCGCCCGGAGAACCTCCACTGGCAGAAACCTGCACTCCTGCTACTTTTCCTTGTAACATTGAGGAAACATTCGATTCGGTTAAATCGATC
>JBDLIU010000348.1:0-4744 GCA_039714715.1 Bacteroidota bacterium | reverse complement strand
TGCATTTTAGAAAATATACTCTGGCAACAGACAGCTGGGACACTGTAAAAACTGTTGATACAGCTGATTTTTCAATAAATTTCCCTGAAATTAAAGTTAATGAAAACAGTAATGCAATTTTAAGCTGGGATAAAGGAATTAATGATGGTGGTTCGGGCACAATTGATACTTTAAATGCTGTTGTCTACAATGACTCAAAAGGCACATTTGGCCCAATTAAAGAATTTTTGGAGAATGACATTAATTATCAGGGATTTGATATTTTGGCTGATATTGGTAACGATTTCAGTATTTTCTATAGCCTCACTGGTCCAGATCATGCTACTCAACACACATATGACTTTAATGCGGAAACATGGAACTCAGCAACTGTGATTTATGAGTTCTTTGGTGACAGTTATTATGCTGTTACTTCTAATTCAATTGGTGAAAGGGTCTTAAGTGGAGTTTCTTACAGGTTGGTTAATCAAGAAGCCCAACAGTATGTTCAGACATCTATCTTTCTGCCATAGAAAAGGGTAAGAGGAGGCGTAACTATTTATAAAGAATAATAGTTACGTCATTTTCTTCCTCACAGGTCACTTATTTTGCCCAATTATTGGCAACGTTAAATGACAAAGGAGAAGACGTGCCAAAGTTCTACACAGTAGATCGCTCGGGGAGCGCCAGTTCAGAAATATCTTTTGAACTTAAAAATGACTATTCACAATATCAAATATGGACAGTTCAAAATGTATATGATGAGACCGATGTACATGCCAGAATAAATCAATTATACCCTGAGGGCTTGTCAGAGCATGGTATTAACTATTTAATTAAACAAGGTATTGTTATTTTCGAGAATGGAACTAGAAACCCTCTTGATATAACCCATACTACGCCAATGATTGAGGCTATCTTTGAGTTAATTCGACAAAACGAATTTTCTCATCTTCCATCTCGTATGCAATCCATGTTCGCTTGGTGTGACTTAAACGATGCGCAAGAATTTAAAAGAACATCTGGCGAAGAATGCCAAATTTATGAAGTGGAAAATGAAAACGCCTTTGTAGCAGATCAAAACCTTTTATATCTCGGTGGGTCGGTAATAGGAGCGTACGAATTAGCTCGCAAATATTGGTCAGGTGAAAGGGGTAACAACTGCAAACTAGAGGTTGTAATACCATTGCCATCAGAAATTGGTAACGCCATTTAATAAGTCATTCAAACCGGCGCCGATAAGCGGCGCGGTTTAATTCAATCGTTCAATGACTTCTAATGCATAGGATTTTTCCGTCACTAAATCCTGCTTAAGGTCAGCTTGTGATGAATTTAGAAGCAAAGCTGAATTATTTGGATGTCTGTTTCAAGTATCTTTAATCCACTTATCTCAGTAGTTAAATGACAGCTTCAATTATGAAGCTATTTCAAAATGCGATTGATTAATATTAGCCTATAATAACTTATGATAATATGTATTATCGAATGTAATTCGTCTTTTCCAGCTAATTTCTGCAGTGAAAAAATCAAAACGGACAGCCTTATACAATCGGTTTTATAGAGTCCGCTTAGTCTTATAGTTCGTTAGTTTACGGGGTAAAGGTTGGGGAGCCATCTTTCTATTATGTCTAATGGAAACCCTAGACGTACGGGTGCGCGCGGACCTGATGAGACCAAAAGTTTTTTATCAATAAGTTTAGACAAGACCTGCCGGCCTTGTCTTTCCTGGTAGCCAGTTATTCTTGGTGCGGCCCCGCGTGGAAATTCTCCCGCCAGGAACGCTTCTCGTAAAAGTTCTAACGATCCCTTCGGTAAGCGATTAGCTGCTATTTCATCTTCTACATATAATGTAATTCGTCTTAATAGCTCAGACGGTTGGAGCAATGATTCCATAAACTTCACTTGATCAATACATGTTTCAAGGAAGAACAGTGTGAAATCAAATAGGCCTTGTGCGGATAATGATCCACGCCCATCCAGGTCACCGTGCCGAGGTGAGTCTGCCTTTGCTAGTGATGCTTTGTAAGTATCAGAGTTTCGGGCTAAGCCTCGAGAAACTGACCAAAGGCTACTGCCGATACCACATTTAAGTAGCATTGCGTGTGATAGTAATCGAGTCACTCGTCCGTTACCATCAATGAATGGGTGTATCCATAATAAGCGATGGTGTGCAGCTGCGACTGCAATAGGATATTGTGATCTTGACAGGTTCTTATGACTATACGCATCACAAAACCTCTTTAAGTATTTCTCTATTTCATTATGAGATGGAGGAATGTGGCGACCCACCTGGACATGTGTTGTGCGATACTCGCCTGGTATGACAGCCATTTTTTCTTTGGTATCCGGGTTTTCCACCCACAGTAAATCTTCTGGCAGGCGACTGCAGAATTCATAATGAAGCCAGCGTATGTATTCATCAGATGTTGGGTCAGCGTCAGGGGTCTCGCCATGCTCAATTAGCTTCTGCAATTCTATGTGTGCTCGAGCTTCTTTTTGAAGTGTGCGTCTTTTTGTATCGCGGGAGTAATTATCTTGTAAGGCGCGCTCTATGTCTCTTGGGTGCGTGTTGTGTCCTTCTATTAAATTAGAATAGTAACAATTCATGGAGCGTACTAAATCACTAACACCATCCTGTACGCCTTCTGGAATCTTTCCAGCAAGGGCGCTAGTGCAAGCTGTCAACTCGATGACTTTGTCAGCAAGCTGTTCATTTTTGTCTGTAGGGAGCAATGGCTCCATAGTATATGTCATATTTATAGTGCCGGTTTTAATGCCGGTATAGTGTGCTTATAAATATAATATATAACAATAAGTTATATAAATCAATGTTGTTTTAGTGCCGGTTTTAGTGCCGGTATGTCTGCCGGCAAGAGAGATGTGATTGATATTGTGTGAATCAGCTAGATCGGCCAGGCAAGAAGCTTGAATATGATAGTCCTGGATATAGAAGGAGACCTTCAAGATATCTGAATCAAGCGACCAATCCACCACTTAACGGACCTCTAGAGATAAATGCTTACAAGACAAAATTTATGGCAGAGCAGACCTTAAAAAACACCTCTGACAGGGTATTTCTGGTCAATAGTGTCAGTGTACCGTCTTTGGTTGTTACTATGTTAGGAGAGCATACCTTAAATTTAATTTATTTCTGTTTATAGATAAGACACATATGACCGCTTGTCGGAAAATAAAAGTATATGCTTTTCCCTGAGCTAGACTTACTCAAGCTACTTTTATATGACGGCCAGTTTGTAAAAATCATTTCGCTTGATGTAGGTGTTCAGAAAATAAACGCTCTTGTAATCAGTAGCTTAAAGATAATCATAAAAGGAGTAAGTGGTGAGAACACTATCAATATTTTCAATTATTTCAATATTAGTACTAGCTGGTTGTTTATCATTCCCACAAAATGTAAAAGAATTCATGGATCATGCCGGTACTGATCAGGAAAGCTTTACCCAGAAACCTATAGCTTCTGTAGTTACTAAAAATAGTAAATTATTCATGAAATGTTTCGATGCCACTTATACGCTTAGACCAGCTGGTTATGCCCTTGGATCAGGTACTAAAATAGTTTTTACACCAAAAATATTTAAGGAAGATGAAGTGGTGTTTTTTACTTTACAAAAAGAAGGCGGTTCGTTGGCTGCAGGGGCTCCTGAAAATGGCATGTATATATTTTCTGCTAAAGTTGAAAAAATATCTGCTGAAAAAACTAAAATCACTACGAGTGCCTATTATATGGATGAGAACATTGAAACCACATTTCATGAATGGTCTGCTGATAAGACAGAAGAGTGTCCAAATTTGTTATGAAAACTTATTATCAAGAAATGCTTGGTTAAACTAGGGGAGCTTCAGAACCCTTTAATTTATGGTTTTAGTAAATTTGATCTTCAGTGAATAAGTAGGGGCAGAGGAAGTATTCTGCTATCAGCTATTACCTTGCAGCGGACGCCTTATCGGTTTACCAGAAATAAGTGGGGTCAGATGAAACTTTTTATTTGATAGGTCTTAAAGGGGTCAGAGTGAACCTCCCCCAGTTTAACGGATACTTTTAATCAGAGACAAAACGTCTCTCAGAGGAGTATCTGAAAATGACGGGGTCAGGTCTTGCAATCAAGCATCTACTCTTAGCTAGATTTACGCCCAGGTTTCGTTGGTACTAAGGGTTTGCCGCAAGAGATGTGAGGGTCAGATTGAACCACCCTAGGTTTATCGGACACATTAATTACGCGACATATATGACCGTTCGTCAGTTGCTCTGGTAAATACCTAATAAATTGAAGCTATTGATTGACTTCATTAAATTTATAACTAAAAATTAAGTAGTAATTCTGAAAAAGGCTAACTCATTCGTGAGGATGAGGGCGCAAAGCAACCGGACTTAATCTAATTAAGAAAGCGGAGCTGCCAGAGTAATGTCATGTCTATATTGTCATGAGTAGCTTCTGGTCTTTACCATTAATAACACCGCAAGGGAGCTCTCATGCAGACCGCTATATCAAGCTTTAACCTTAAATCTTTAGTATTTGTTACAGTTTTACTGAATACATTAATACTGTCAGCTTGTGGCGGCGGAGGCGGATCGTCAACTGATACTTCAACTGCACTTGATTACCCTACTAATGTAACAGCTGTTGCTGATACTGGTACAGTAACCATTAGCTGGTCAGCTGTTACTGGTGCCGATGCATATACAATTTTCATTAATAACAATACTTATGTCTCAAGTTCTTCATATATTGAAACTATAACTACT
>JBDLIU010000347.1:0-4745 GCA_039714715.1 Bacteroidota bacterium | reverse complement strand
GCTCTCACCGGTAAAAACTACCTTCAAGAGCTATCCTAACTTCTCTTTTGATGACAATTCGAAACGCTTTTACAGTGAAAGAAAAATGGCCTACAAGGGCAAGCTCGATAATAATGGCTACGCCAGGATGAATATCGACCTGGGTGATCTGAAAAATGCACCAGGTGCTGTGAAAGCCATGTTCTATGGTAAGGTGTACGAAGAAGGAGGAGATTTCAGTATCAGTAATACAAATATCCCCTATTACCCTTACAGTAGTTTTGTGGGCATAAAAGTGCCTGAAGGCGATAAAAGAGGCATTATCCTTACCGATGAAGACCATGAGGTTAGGATTGCTACAGTTGATGTTGATGGTAATCCTGTTTCTCGTAGTAATGTTAAGGTTGAATTGTTTAAGCTTAACTGGCGTTGGTGGTGGGATAAATCCTATGATGATATCAGTAATTATGTAGGTCGCTCCTATCGTGATCCTATTTTAACAAAAAGGATCAGTACAAGCAATGGCGAAGGTGCCTGGAAATTGCGAATTGATTATCCGAGTTGGGGTCGTTATTTTGTAAGAGTAACTGACCCGGTTTCTGAACATTCTGCTGGTGCAGTGGTTTACATTGACTGGCCAGGTTGGGCTGGTAAAGGCAAACGTGGTGATCTTGATGGTGCTGCTATGCTCGATTTTGGTGTGGAGAAAGAATCATACAAGGTTGGTGAGAAAGTAGCCTTATCCATTCCATCAACAGCGGGTAATCGCTTGCTGGTGAGCCTTGAGAGCGGTAGTGAGGTGCTGCAGACTTTCTGGGTAGAATCTGAAAAGGATAATACAGTTATCTCGTTCGAGGCTACTGAGGATATGTCGCCCAATGTGTACGCACATTTAACCATGATCCAGCCTCATGCTCAAACGGCTAACGACCTGCCTATCAGGTTGTATGGTGTGCAGTCGATCGAAGTAGTTGATCCTCAAACAGTGCTTAAGCCTAACATTAACATGCCTAAAGAGCTGAAACCGGAGCAGGATTACACGATAAGCATATCCGAAGAAAACGGTAAAGCTATGAGCTACACAGTGGCTATTGTGGATGAAGGATTGCTGGACATCACTAACTATAAAACACCGGATCCATGGTCGAGTTTTTATGCGCGTGAAGCGCTGGGAATAAAAACATGGGATGTGTTTGATGATGTAATGGGTGCTTTTACCGCTCAGATGGACAGGTTACTGGCCATTGGAGGTGATGGTGAGTTAGAGATAAAAGACCAGAAAGAGGCGAATAGATTTAAGCCCGTAGTGCGATTTTTAGGTCCATTTGAACTGGAAGCAGGCAACACCAATAAGCACAAGATCAAAATGCCTCAGTACATAGGCAGTGTAAAAACAATGGTTATTGCCGCTAATAATGGTGCTTATGGTGCTGCTGATAAGACAACACCGGTTAAGCAACCTTTAATGACCTTAGCAACACTACCACGTGTGGCCGGTCCGGGGGAAACCATGAAACTACCTGTTACAGTTTTCACCATGGATGATGCCATTAAAAATGTACAGGTAAGTGTTGAAGCGACTGGAACACTGCAACTTGCCAGCAGCAAATCGAAAAATGTAACTTTCTCAAAATCAGGAGATAAAGTAATTTATTTTGATCTTAAGGTTAAAGAATATCTGGGCTACGGAAGTGTAAAGGTTACAGCTAAGTCGGGGCAGATGGTAGCGGAATACGATATTGAAATGAATGTGATTCCAAGGAATCCATTGGCTACCATGGTAGATGATAAGGTTGTTAACAGTAATGAAACCTGGCAGATTAATTATAAACCGGTGGGTATCAGCAGTGAAAATACAGGATACATTGAACTTAGCACTCTGCCCCCATTGAATATTGAGCAGCGGCTAGGTTTTCTGATAAGATATCCTCATGGTTGTGTAGAACAGACCACATCATCGGTATTCCCACAATTATTCCTGGCTGACCTTGTTAAACTGGACAGCAAGGCAGAAGCAAGGGTGCAAAACAATGTGGAGGCTGGTATTAAAAAGCTGAAAAAATTCCAGCTAAGTAATGGTGGTTTTGCCTATTGGCCGGGCTATGATTATGCTAATAACTGGGGCACTAATTATGCAGGCCATTTCTTGCTGGAAGCTAAAAAAGCAGGCTACGCAGTTCCTGAGAATATGGTTTCAAGTTGGATCAACTATCAGAAAAGCAAGGCAGAATCGTGGGGAACCATGAGCTCTGATGATGATAATGACCTTATACAATCATACCGTTTATACACCCTGGCACTGGCCGACAATGCCTCTCTTGGTGCGATGAACAGGATGAAGGAAAAGACCAGTTTGAGAATAGAAGCTAAATGGCGTTTGGCACTTGCTTATGCACATGCAGGTTACGAAAATCAGGCTTTGGAGTTAATCGATGGACTTTCTGCTACGATTGCAGATGAAAATAGCAAATATTACAGGTATTCATATGGATCAAGAACCCGTGACCAGGCTATGATCCTGGAAACATTGCTATCGCTTGATAAGAAAGAAGATGCCTTTACCCTGCTGATGGACATAGCAGAGCAAATGAGCGAAACAAACAGGTGGATGTCAACACAAACCACAGCTTACTGTTTTATTGCCATTGCCAAGTATGCTGATGAGTTTGAGCTGGGTACGGGAACCAATGTTTCTATCGATATTGCAGGAGAGACGAAATCAGTAACAGGTAATGAGTTTGTGAGCCAGGTGCAACTGGCTGATTCGGATAAGGAATCGGCAATTTCGATTACCAATAATGCAGAAGCGCCTGTTTTCGCAAGGCTGATCCGGACCGGTATTCCTATTGAAGGTGGTGAAGAAGAAACTCGTAGAAATATCAATATGACGGTTCAATATCAGGATTTAAATGGAAAATTTATTGGTGTAGATCAACTTGAGCAGGGCACTAACTTCAAAGCAATTATTACGATTGCAAATCCGGGTTTGAAAGGGAACTACACCGATTTAGCACTTACACAGATATTCCCATCAGGATGGGAGATTATTAATACACGTCTCGATGGTTCAGTAGATAAGTTGAATGTGGATTACATGGATATCCGTGATGACAGAACCATGCATTATTTTGATTTGTCGCCTTATAAAAACAAGACGATTACTGTGTTGCTCAATGCAGCCTACCAGGGTAAGTATTACCTGCCTTCAGTCTCTGTGGAAGCCATGTATGATAATTCAATTTTCGCCAACAAAACAGGAAAATGGGTGAGTGTGGTACCTGAGGAATGAAAATTGTAAATAACTATTACAAAACAGTTTGTCATTCTGAACTATGCTTTAGCGTAGTGAAGAATCTAATAATTAAAGCAGTATAGCAATTTAAGATTCTTCACTTCGTTCAGAATGACAAGTCAATATTTGCCTTTATTGATTTGTTAAACAGAAAATATATAAAAATACTTGTAGCCATTACCATTCTCTTCGGACTATGGTTTATCATCACACCCCTGCCTGATCCGGTTTTTGATGACCCGTATGCAACAACACTCCTGGCAGAAGATGGCACTCTGCTTAATGCATCTATTGCCGATGATATGCAATGGCGCTTCCCTCCCTCTGACAGCCTGCCGGATAAGTTTAAAACAGCCATTCGATTGTATGAAGATGAATATTTCTACTACCATTTTGGTGTAAACCCAGTTTCTATTGTAAGAGCAATAAGTCAGAATATTGAGGCAGGCGAGATAGTAAGTGGAGGTAGTACATTATCGATGCAAACCATACGGATGTCATTGGGCAATAAGGAACGAACCTACTGGCAGAAATTTGTGGAGGTAATGGCCACATTTAAGCTGGAATTGCTCTATTCCAAAGAAGATATCATGAAAACCTATGCCGATCATGCACCTTTTGGAGGCAATATTGTTGGTTTGAAGGCAGCCTCTTACAGGTATTATAATCGGTCGCCTTTTCAACTTTCCTGGGCAGAGACAGCGGTTTTAGCAGTTCTACCAAACCATCCTGCCAGTATTTTCCCGGGTAGAAATGATAAACTTCTGCGACAGAAACGTGATCAATTGCTCACTAAACTGAAAAACAAAGGCATTCTAACAGATGATGAACTTGAAATGGCCATGGCAGAGCCACTACCTGGCAAAAAGAAGTCATTGCCACAGTTAAGCTACCATTTATTGCATAGAGCAATTAAAGATGGAGCAAAAGGCACTAATATCCATTCAACACTTGATGCGAATTTGCAGGTTAGGGTGAACCGTGCTGTTGAGAGTCACAGTAAAAAGATGGCTGCTAACCATATTTACAATGCTGCAGCGGTGGTGATCGAGATCAGCAGTGGTAAAACACTGGCCTATACAGGCAATTCTGATAATCCCGGTATTCATGGACAGCATGTGGATGTAATTACAGCGCTCAGGAGTCCCGGAAGCCTTTTAAAACCAATTTTGTATGCATCCGCCATTGATGAAGGGCTGATTCTGCCACAACAACTCCTAAAGGATATCCCCTTGTTCTACGAAGGATTTAATCCAAAAAACTTCAATAAGAAGTACAAAGGTGCGGTTCCTGCCAATGAAGCCCTCACTAGCAGCTTGAATGTACCCTTTGTGCATCTGCTTATCGCGCATGGACATGAAAAATTCCTGCAAAAGCTGAAAAACGTAGGTTTTGAATCATTCTCTCATGCTCCCGACCACTATGGTTTATCTATGATTCTGGGTGGAGCTGAGACCTCACTATGGGAAATTAC
>JBDLIU010000346.1:0-4747 GCA_039714715.1 Bacteroidota bacterium | reverse complement strand
GGAGCTCCCTTATGGAACCATGAAATATCAGTAGCAACATACACGCCTTACCCGAGTGGCGGTACTATGAATTCAAGCCCAGGGGCTCCCTCTGCACAATCCATTTTATGCTTGAGTTGCCATGATGGCACTGTAGCTCTTGATAGTTATGGAGGGGCTACTGGAAGTACACATCTTACATTAGACAGTACCACATATGTGGGTACTGATCTTAGAGACGATCACCCGATCTCAATAACATATGATGCTGCTTTAGCTGTTGCAGATGGGTCATTGTTTAATCCTATCACCATAAACTCATCACTAGGTGGCACAATAGATGCAGATCTACTGTTTGGTCATCAAGTGCAGTGTGCTTCCTGTCACGATGTTCATGGCGTAACCGGAACTACTAATCTCCTTAGAATTACTAATGATGGAAGTGAGCTTTGCCTCAACTGCCACAATAAATAGTACTCCAAATTTAAAAATTTGTATATTAGAGGGGCGGGTAACCGCCCCTTTTCTTTTCCTTATATTAAAAATGTGGATATGGTAAAAAGAATGAATCTATTCACTATCCTGATTCTTATTATTTTTATGCTATTTGCCTCCTGCTCAAAACATGTATACCAAACCGGTGGTAACATTACAATTCTGTATCCTGCCCCACCAGATTCAGCACGGATTCAGTTCCTTACAAGGTATGGTAGTTCATCAGATATATCTGGAAGTAGATCAAAATTCGAAACATTTGTGGCAGGTAAGGAGGATCCACGAACAATTAATAAACCTTATGGAATAACACTCCACCAAGACAGAATATTTATTGTCGATCCAGCAATTAAAGGTCTTCAGGTGATTGACCTTGAAGAGAGTACTCTTGAGTATTTCCTTCCTGTTGGAAGGGGACAATTAAGGTTACCAATAAATTGTCATTTTGATGAGGAAGGTAACATGTATGTTGCGGACGTGGAACGTAAACAGGTGGTTATTTTTGATAAAAATTTGGAATATACTGGAGATATTGGTGGTGACGAAAACTTCAAACCAACCGATGTTTTTATAACCGGGGATACAGTTTTAATTACCGATCCTAAAAATAACAGGATCAATGTATATGATAGAACCAGCAGGAGCCTGATATTTTCCTTCCCTGATAATACTGAAGTGGGTAACGAAGATTGGCTCTACAATCCGATGAACCTTTATGTAGCCGGAGGTAACATTTACGTGACTGATTTCGGTAATTCCCGGGTAAAGATCTTTACCATGAAGGGAGAGTATTTGAGATCTGTAGGAAGCTACGGAAGGGGATTAGGGCAGTTTGTACGGCCCAAAGGGATCGCGGTGGACCGGGATCTGAATTTATATGTGGTGGATGCAGGCTTTCAGAATGTGCAAATTTTCAATGAAGCAGGGCAATTACTGATGTTTCTTGGGGGGCCTTACAAAGGACCGGGAGACATGTACCTCCCAGCAAATGTAACTATTAGCTACGAGCATTTTCATTACTATGAAAAATACGTGGACCCGGAATATAAATTAGAATACCTGATATTTGTTACGAATCAGTACGGGCCCGATAAAGTAAATGTGTACGGAAGAGTTGAAGCCAAATAATCCAGGAAGTGGGTATTGTGAAGAAAACAGGTTATTTATCCTGGATAGCAGCTATGCTAATACTTGCAGCCTGCTCCGTACAAGAACATTACCACACTTTAGCCTTTTTTTTTGATGGTGTTCCCAATCCCATTGAAGAAAGTAAAACTATTGTTGTTGATTCAACAATAACTTTAGCTGACTCCACCATTATTGAGAAGTCAAAACAGCCTACGCTGTTTGTACACTTGCCCTACCGGGAAAAGAAGTGTGCTTCGTGACATAACCATGGTCGTATGGGAAGTCTGAATGAGCCGGAACCGAGACTGTGCTACCGGTGTCATTCCAATTTTGGGAATATATACACAATGGAACATGGCCCAGCAGCCGGTGGTTTCTGCACAGAGTGCCACAATCCACACCGATCAAAAGAGGAGAATTTATTGCATCACACCGGGGATGATTTATGCATGCATTGTCATGATGCCTTAGAAGTCTCAGAAAGTGTGTTTCACAGTATTTCAGAGGAGACTGCTTGTTTGTCTTGCCATAATCCACACGGAACCGATAACCATTCTTTGCTGCAACCTGGAACTTGCTATCGGTGCCACGATAATTATATGAGAAAATTTAAAGTACTCCATGGGCCAGTGGCCATTGGTCAGTGTTCGGTTTGTCATACTTCACATAGTAATAACTCAGAACAATTATTTGTATTGGCAGGTAATACCTTATGCTTGGATTGTCACGATGCTGGAAGGCTTTTCATCGATGATACCCATGCATATATAAAAGATGCAAATTGCTTCGAGTGCCATAATCCACACGGTGGTGAGGACAAGTACATGTTTAATTAAACAGTTATCGATAGGATTGAAAACAAAGGTATTGGTATATTGCATTCTCTTGCTATCAACTTTTGTTGGTTATTCTCAAAATATCGGGTATTCTTCAGGATTCTGGAATTTCACCTCATTAGATGGAGAAGCTAAAATGAAAGGGCTCTACCGACAGCGATATACCACGATGCATGATTTTTCTGAATTTCAGGAAAGCACTTACTTTTCAGGAGGTCTTCGGTTGAATACCAATAGCTATATCTGGCACCCCAACTTTTTACAAATTGATTTTGGGGGAGAGTTTTACCCTGAATCGAACCAGGATGATTATTTGGTGACACCCGACCGAGCTGAAATGAGGACCCTGAAAGGGCTGAACATTGGTACAACTCTTTTTAGTAGCAAACCGTTTACCTTATCATCCTGGGCTAGTTGGAATGATAGCTATAGCAATCGAGAGAATTTAACTAATATCCGATCGAAAACCAGTCGATGGGGGAGCTCGCTTTATTTAAGATCGAAATTACTCCCATTGAATATTAGTTATAATAGTACCAAATGGGACCAGGAAGAGACAGAAACTGGGCGTACCTATAAAACAGACCAGAGTAATTTCGAAATTTCCACTCAAAAATCTTTTACCGAACGCGACCACAACGAACTGAGTTACTCACATAACCAATATTTTCGGCGAGATGCCAGCCTTTTTGAGATTGAGAACATAACTGATAACATCAGGATGACCAACAGACTTTTCCTGGATAAAGCGAAAAGGTATGCATTCCGGTCAATGATTTATAATTATTACCGAATAGGGAGCCAGAATTTCCATATTTTTAATGTTACTGAAAGCATGACGATAAAGTTACCGGCAAATTTCAGATTCTTGGGCAGCTATAATTTATACAACCAGCAGCAGGATTCTCAAAAATCTCGCCAGAACAAACTTTCAGCCAACCTGAATCACAAGTTGTTTTCGAGTTTGTACACAAACCTATTTTACGAATTCTCAGGTATTACTCACACAGAATACCGCGAAATAAGGAACAGGACTGGATTTAATATCAACTATACAAAAAAAATACCCACCGGTCAACTAAACCTTTCCTACAACTATTCCCAGCTCTTTAACAACATGGATGCCGAACCTGTTGATATACAGGTAATCAGCGAACATCAAGTTCTTGTCGACGGTGATATATCCTTGCTCGACAGGCCCCATATTGATATTCAAACTATTGTGGTAAAAGATGTCACAGGGACCATCATTTACCAGCTAGATTTTGATTATATCCTTATCGAACAAGGTGATTTTATTGAGATCCAACGAATGCCCGGTGGTCAGATTGAAAATGAATCAACTGTGTACATTGATTATATGGCCATTCAAACCGGCTCGTATAAATACGATGCAATTTCAAATAATCTTGCTGCCAGTATAATCCTCCTTAATCGATTGCTGGAACTCTATTATCACGGACAGTTTATGGATTACAAGAACGTGGAAAAATCGGACCTGCTGGTTCTGAATTATATGAAGCGAAATACTTTTGGCGGGCGGATAAATATCTGGTTTGCAAAGCTGGGTACAGAATACGAATACCAGAACAGCACTATCACACCATACAAATTGATGCGGTATTTTTTGATTATCCAAAAAAGGATTGGGAGAATTATTCTATCTGCAGATGGTAACATCAGAGCTTATGATATGGTTGAAGAAAATATCAACCGTAAATACTCTGATCTATCGGGAAAGGCTGCCTATGAGTTTAGTTCTACTACCAAGATTGATTTTATGATTGGTTACCGACATCAGAAGGGACCAGGAATTGACCTAGACCTACTTACTGCAAGCAGTGAATTTAATACCAGATACAGGCAACTCTACTTGACAGCTGGAGTAAACCTCTATCGCCGCAACTATCTTGGTGATGAGATTAATTATTATGGTGCTTATGTTCAACTTGTACGAAGATTTTAAACAGCGTATATTATGAATAAACATACTTTATTCGCAACTGGAATAATACTTTTGTTCTGTAATCATGTTTTCTGCCAAGAAGATACCGCAGATTTTAGCTGTACCGATTGCCATTCAGACATGGTTGAACATGAGGTGATGCATTATCCGGCTGAGGATGACTGTGAGAATTGTCATATGTCCAACGGCAATGAACATCCAAATGATAGTTTGCGGGGTTTTGACCTGGGGGATGAGATGCCGGGTTTGTGTTTTCTGTGCCATGAGGAGCATACAAAGGAGAACAAACATGCGGTATCTGAAATGGGGGAGTGCCTCATGTGTCATTCGGCCCATGGGTCGC
>JBDLIU010000345.1:0-4765 GCA_039714715.1 Bacteroidota bacterium | reverse complement strand
CGAGTGTAACGATCCACCTTCGCTAAAGCTACGGTGGATGAGAGCGACGAGGGACCCCCCAGCGTTTTGCAGAGCATTAGCGTAAAGCACCCACTCAACACCCAACATCCAACACCAAATTTCCGCGTTCAGCGGAAATTTCCCAGCGCTCAGAAACTTTTTCCCAGCGTTCACCAATCTCTTTCATCTTGGCTTTTTCATTATTTATCTTTATCTTGTGGTTGTCTATATATCAGACACCCAATAGGTTCAAAGACCATAATATGATGAAGAAGAGACTGTTATTCATCACAATCTTATTTGTTTGCTTCCCAATATTTTTGGCTGCTCAATATTCTCAATGGATCAATTATACAAATGGAGATAATATTCGGGCTGTGGCTAATGAAAGTAACAAAGTTTGGGTTGGATCCTTAGCAGGTCTTATTGAAATTAATAAATATACAGGGATTCCAACTTTCTATAATAAGACTAATTCAGGCCTGCCTCATAACGATATCAGATCAATTGTAATAGATTCAGTAGGGACAAAGTGGATAGGAACAAATGGTGGTGGATTGGCAAAATATGATGGGACAAACTGGACAATATTTGACATCTCTAATTCGAACATACCTGATAATTCTATTACTTCAATGGTTATAGATGCAGGCGGTACGATATGGATAGGAACAGCTTTTGAAGGCTTGGTTGAATTTGATGGAACAGACTGGATAATTTATAACACTTCAAACTCAGGTTTACCCCTTAATAATGTCTATACGGTTGCCATTGACCCAAGTGGTACAAAATGGATTGGAACTTATTATGGACTAACAGAATTTGATGGCATAAACTGGACTTCATATTATACTCATAATTCAGGACTGACACATAATGATGTGAGAACAATAGCTATCGATGATAGTGGTGCGAAATGGCTTGGAACGAATGGTGGTGGATTAATAAAATATGATGGAACAAACTGGACAACCTTCCTTACATCTAACTCTAGCTTGCCAGGTAATTATGTTTGGTCAATTGTAGTAAGCATAGATGGTAATAAGTGGATAGGGACCTATGAAGGGTTTGCTGAGTTTGACGATGTAGATTGGACAGTATATGTTACTTCCAATTCCGGCTTACCCCACAACGATATACGAGCTTTTGTCATAGATGATTCTGGAAAAAAATGGATAGGAACAAATGGGGGATTTGTTGAATTCGATGGAATAAATTGGATAATATATAACACCTCAAATTCTGATTTACCTGAGAACGCAATCAGCACAGTAGCAATAGAATCAAATGGCACAAAGTGGATAGGTACTGGTAGTGGATTGGTGATGTTTGATGGAACTAACTGGACTATCTATAACACCTCCAACTCAAGTTTACCCGATAATAATGTCACAACGATAGCTATAGATGCAAATGATACTAAATGGATAGGAACGTGGCTGAGAGGATTGGTTGAATTTGATGGTACAAACTGGACAATTTATGATACTTCAAATTCAGCTTTACCCAATAACTATGTTCGGGCAATTTCTATAGATATGAGTGGAACAAAATGGATCGGAACATTTGGTGGTGGATTGGCTGAATTCAATGGGATAGAATGGACAATATATAATGAAACCAATTCGAGCTTACCTTCTAACCGACTATTGTCAATGGATATTGACATTAACGGGACTAAGTGGATTGGGACATTTAGTAAAGGGTTGGTGGAGTTTGATGGGACAAACTGGACTACATATAATATAAGTAACTCGGGTATGCCTGACAATTATGTTACTTCGGTAGAGATAGATGAAAGTGGCACAAAATGGATTGGTGGTTGGAATTTTGGTATGGCTGAATTTGATGGTGCAAATTGGACAACCTACAACTCTTCTAATTCTGGATTGCCCCATAATGTTATAAAAACAATAGCTATCGACTCAAACGGGATCAAGTGGATTGGAACAGGAACCAGTAATGGTGGGTTGGCTGAATTTGATGGGACAAACTGGGCAGTCCATAACGAATTTAATTCAGGTCTCCCCGTTAATGAAACCAAATCTGTTGCTATCGATAGCGATGGATCAAAATGGATTGGAACAGATGGAGGCGGGTTGGCTGTTTATAATGAAAATGGATTTCCTGTTTCAAGTGAGGATTTGATCGAAACGGATCTTGTCTTAAAAGTTTATCCTAATCCTGCGACCGTTAATATTACAATAGAATCTTTATATATACCAATGAATAGTACAACATTGACCATATATAGCCTCAACGGTCAGCAACTCATCACCCAACCCATAACAGAACCTCAAACAGAAATCGACATCAACCACCTGCCTGTCGGCATTTACATCGTCAAGGTTTGGAATGACAAAGATGTGATGGTGCAGAAGGTGATCAAGCAATAGAATTGTCCATTGTCGATTCTACATTTCACATGTGCCATTTGTAGCAGATGATTTTACTTTTATATTTTAGGAAATATTTTTCTAAACCCTTGAGGAAGTTCGTCTTTTATATGGACTACTTCATTTGTAAACGGATGTATGAATTTTAATGAATAGGCATGTAAATACAAGCCTTTGCCATTTAAAATTAAATTTTCAATTCCATATTCTTTATCTCCTAATATCGGATTCCCAATACTCGACAGATGTATGCGCAGCTGATGCCTTCTCCCTGTTTCAGGTTTTAACTCTACCAGGTTGAGTTTGCCGAATCTTTTGGAGGGAACGGTTTCTTTTATTGAATAGTCTGTTCGTGATTTCTTGCCTTCAACGGTAGAAATGATTTTTCCCCGACAATTCATTTCACCAATCGTAATGGCATAATACGTTTTCCTGATCCTGTCGTCCTCAAATAGTTTATTTAGCGTACGAATGCTGCTCCTCGTTTTCCCAACCAATAATACACCTGTGGTTGGGAAATCTAGTCGGTGAACAGGATGTGGTGTTGCAGCATCAGGGAGATTACTTTTTTTGATATTTTGGGCTAAGGCATTCGCAATGGTTTTAAAACGATTACCACTCACCAAAATACCGGCAGGTTTGTGAACCACTGCAAGGTGATCGTCCTCAAATAATACTTCAAGAGGAAAGATTAGTTTTTTCTCAGGGCTGACTTCTTCCGGAATGGATAAGCAAATGGTTTCTCCACCATTGATGAAAGTTGCGGAAGTAGCAACAACATTATTAACCGTAACATACTTTTTCTTTAATACTTTCTTCAAGGCTGATTTGGTTAAAGCGACATTAAAAATCCCTACCCCATAGTCTTGAAGTCGAATAGGAGTACTTAGTTTTGGAACAATATGGGTTTCACTATGGTTGATGACGTTATTTTTAACCAACTTGTTTAAATATGATTCACTCAAATATACAAAAGTTAGATGGGGTATCTGAAGTTTCTGCTCCGCTGGTTAACTGAAACTGTCATTCTGGTCTTATTTCACTGCTATTCTGCATTTTCAGGACTAAATAGATATAAATACTCAATACTGCAGCAAAAAAACACCATACCGAAATCATGTATTGGATGAAGAAGATCTTAGACACAACAAAAAACAAGAGCATTAAAATACCGAGATAGTTTATCTGTTTGTTGCTGGAGAATATAAAAGGAAATGCTGCCGGTAATAAATATATAATCCCGCTCGACCATCTGTCGCTGGTATAGGGTCCAACTGTATAAAATATATGGTGTTGATCAATGTGGGCTGTAACCTCATAAATGATCAATTGATATCCGAAAAATACGGAGACTAAAATCCCCAGTATCAATGATAAAAAGATCAATAGTTTTCTGCGTTTTTCTTTTTCGATCAACCATATTGATACAGGAATCCAGATTGGCCAGATCAGCTCGGCAAAAATTAGAAAGCCATACTTTGACAAATCCCCGGCAGCACTGTACTCCATATTTTGTAATGCAACCCACAACCAACCCTCGAAAAATTGTTGAATGCCAAATAGCAATGGGATCATGGCGAAAAACAACTGTTTTTTATCCGTGCTCATTTTAATGGCAATAACTCCAACGCTTGTAATAACTGCACTGGCTCCAAAACTTACTTCAGCTGAAAAACACATATCTGTATCTACAATTTACAATATTCGACGTTTCTGCCAGCCAGTTAAACACTACCTGGCTTGCAAAATTATTATTTGCTTGCAAAATTGTAAAATTATTTGCAATTATCCGGTTAACGAATAACAGATTGGGCTGGACAAATATCTGTAATGCAATAAAAGCAAAAAAAAAGAGCACCTCAATCATTTTCAGTGCTCTCTTTCTCTTAACTAACTATGGAATTCTATCTCTTCAAAATTATCCGCCTGGTCTTAATATCATGATTGGTCCTCAGTACGAGCAGGTACATTCCTGTCCCTAGGGATGCATCAGGCGTTAAAGCTAAGCTGATACTGCTTCCGGCAGCTACATTCCCATTATAAATTGTTTCAAGCTTCACCCCTGTATGGTTGTACAGTTCCATAATAACATATTCATCCTTATAAAGACTGAACTCAACATTCGTAAAGTTTACAAGCGGGTTTGGTGACACCTTAAGGTATTTGATCACATTATCCGGATCAGATACATGAGTCATACCACTACCAGCAGGATATAGTGTATCATTAACTTCGATAACCATACTGTCGGATACGATATTACCGCATGTGTCTGAAGCTGTCCAGGTACGTGTCAATGTAAAATAAAATGGGCTGGTGCTGTCGCTCACCACTTCAGTTAATGCAACTGAAACTGCACCATCACAGCT
>JBDLIU010000344.1:0-4767 GCA_039714715.1 Bacteroidota bacterium | reverse complement strand
ACAAAACTTCCAGCCGTTGCCAACCAATCCCCTGCAAGGTTAATATTTAGCCCCCCGTCATCTAATACTCCGGCTGTAAGCGTGATATCATTCAGCACGTCTAGATTGTTTGTTACCAGTTGACCAGTTGCGTTAGCACTATTCAGCAATAAATTTCCTATAGATGTTCTTGAGTTAATTAGCATTGTTTGAGTAGCAGGTGTATTGGCATTACCTATTTGTAATATACCTCCTGTTATATTGCTTGATGTAACACCTGATGTAGTAAAGCCCAGATTTTCAGTGCCACTTCCACCTTCTCGTTCAATAATAATAGTACCACCACTCCAATTGAGAGATGAACCTGTTACATCCATATTAAATGGCCAATCAGTAGTTGACGTTGAGCCAATAGTTGGTAGTGTTAGTGTTCCTGCAGTTTGTATGTAATTTAATGTGGACTCATCATCATTACTGGAATATCTGCCTGCAATGCTCATGTTACCGCCATTAATCTCGAGCTTGCCACCAAAAGAGGTAACATTTTCGTCAGCAGCATCTCCAACTGCAATGGTACCAGCATCCAATATCAATTCTCCCTTGAGGTTAAATGAAGTTCCAAAATTCATGGTGCTGTTAGCACTGTTCATCCAAATCTTACCATTGATAGGGATATCTTTGGTTGTAGAGAATACACTAAAACTTATAGATCCAGATGAAGAAAACTTAAAAGTGCCATTACCTGTAAAAGTCAGAGCATCAGGATCGCAAGTAAAACTAGAAGCTGTTATTTCCAGTATATTATTCTTATTTCCCTTATCTATATTAATATGGTAAAAATCATTCGTTGAGCCAGAGCCACTTACTGTTTGATGTCCATCCAGTCTTGTAAAATTGGCTATACATCTACTGTTACTATCCGCATTAAGTTCTAGTGTTCCATTATTAGTTACATTTCCTCCTATGTTAAGTGTATGTGTTGCCCTGGAAGAAGTAATTACCTGCAGTATAGCACCAGAATTTATTACTAAATTACCATTCACTGTTAAGTCTCTTGCTGTATTACGGATATATCTCAATTCTCCACTTGTGCCTTGCCCAACGGTCAGGTCATTACACACCAAACCTGATTCCCTGATATCTACGATATGTCCATTATCTATTATAACATTGTCTGCTGCAGTTGGTATACAATTACAATCCCAGGTACTGGCTACATCCCACCTGCCAGATTGAACGGAAATGATATCACCAGGTTCATCGGTTGTTGCATTGCCGTTTAAGGCAGAGCTAAGGGCTCCTTCAGTTACAGCATATACTTTCCAGTAATAGGTTGTGCTTGGCAATAAGCCACTAATCGTTGCAGAAGTAGCATTGGCGACAGCTTGCGTATTAAAATAGTAATTTACACCATTTGTTGAATAATAAATTGCGTAACCTACCTCATTGCTGGCCCAATCGGTCCAATTGAGCGTCATACCTGTGTTAGTAATCCCGGTAAAAGTTAAACTACCTATTGGATCTGCCGGAGTAGGTGGTGTAAAATTCAATCGACTATTTGCAGTCGGCATTATTGATAAACTGTTCTGGGCAGTATTACTAAATGTAGCACTATTAGCTGTTTGTTGAGTTAACAGTTCACTTGATGTTGGAGGACTACTAACTGATGCAGCGTTAATACCAATAGTATATGAAAAGGTAGTAGTACCTGAGTTCATGGTTTCATAATTGTATTCGATTACTCCAGTCAATTCGTATAGTTTTACCTGAAAATTAAGGTCAGGTGACGTGTTTCCATAAATAGCCATATTATCCCATTCTACCATCAGAACCCTGTTAGGCGCTGAACCAGACAGTTGGTACTTAATGCTGCTGCCCAGAGGGTCTGTACCTCCGGCAGTTGTCATGTCATCATAAAATGGTGCTAAAGCCAACCAGGTACCGCTTGTGGCTGACGAAGAAGTAAACTGGTAGTTGCAATAACCATAATCATCACAATCAGGACCTCCATCATCTGTTGAACTTGAGAAGTCGATAAAACCATTAGTAGAAACCGAAAAATGGGTATATCGTTGTCCATTATACCAGAAATCAAAACCAATATCAGTTGCCTCACTTCTGTTATCATCTTCACTGAAACCTCCGGTATATCTCCAACCAGGCATTGAATTACCTGTTGAGATTATAGAACTATAGGACATACCTGTACTTCTGCTAACGTTATAGTTGGATACACTCTGAGCTTGAGCATAATTATTCGAAACTATAGCTAAAAAAAATATTAACGCTAGCGTTAATTTATTCAAAATGGTTCCCATAAACACTTCTCTTATAACTACTTACCTTTCACTCTTACCTTATGATAATATATCCCTTTATCACTAATTGCATAATAAAGTAACCACAAAATTTTTTTGGTAGTTTCAAAAATCAATTATTACGATTAAACTTTGTGTTATTTTGATCACACAACAGCAATATTATTCCACTAAAATATGGCACTATTCATTGAGTTCGTTACTTAAGCAACCTCTATAATTCCAAATGCAGAACATCAGTAATATAACAACCTGAAAATTGAATAATATACTCCCCAAAAGAGCTTTTTACTACCGATCTATTTTAGCAAAAATTGATTAGTTTTATATGAAGCAAGGTGATTTACCCTATTTGCATAAAACAGACTAACTTGGTTGGCTACTTAGGATAACGTATGAATACTATTTATCTAATATTTGTATTTATAATTTTTAGCGTTATTGGATTAATGGTCATCTTATGGAAATTTGAAAACATTCTTGATTTCATCATTGAAAAATCATCTTCGAAGGGCTTAAAAATCGGGCCATGGAAAACTCATCTGGAAGTTGGAAGGCATAATCTAAGAAAAATTGAAAAATCAGCAATTGCAAGAGTAGGTCTTGGTGCCAATGATTCGGAAGAAACAATATACTGGAATGCCTTTGAAGATAGCAACGGAGACGAACTCGTGTCTGACAATAACTATAAAATCTTTATTAAGAATAAACCCCAGGTAGACTATGCTAACTATGGATTCTGGAGTATTACAGTTTATGGTCAGAATAAGTTTTTTGTTAAGAATGAAGGAAGAAGGTATTCCATAAAGAGCTCTGACGAAAATTCTGATTCCTTTGTACTGTCCAGAGCAGAACCCAATGATGCATGTACATGGCTACCCTTGCCAAAACAATCAGAAAAAATATCGCTGGCTTTAAGATGCTATTTACCTTCCGATCAAATGAAATCCGGAAAACTTTCTGCTAATGATTTACCAATAATCAAGAAGATATGATCATAAATATCATAACAATAGCTTCATTTGGATTATTAGCTGGTGTAATAATCGGTCTCATTATTGGATCGTTTCGATATCCTTCATGGGAAGTAAAAAAGATGTTTAAGATTTATAAATCTCGAACAACTCGCAAAAATGAATGGTGGAATATCTATGAATTTGCAAATCATACAAACCACGAAATAGTTAAACCAAATTGCGATACCCTCTACTCCACCATATTCATTAACCTGGATGAAAGCGATTATAAACTCAAATTTCCAGAAATGCGCAATATGTATTTCAGCTTCACTTTCTTAAGGAGCAATACGGATGTATTGGGTTACATTAATAACCGTAATGCTGTTGGTAAAAATGAGTTTATACTTACCAACAAAAAAGGCATAAGCAATCATGAGATACCGGTTAAATATTTAAACACAAAACTTTGCTGGATAATAGCTAGATTCGGAGTTAGTGCTATTGATAATATTCCCGAGATTAATAAATTACAGAAGAAACTCGTAATTAGTAATGAATACTGACATAACCGAACAACATATTGTCTGTAATGGTCTCGATATTAACTATATTGATATAGGCTCGGGTGATGTACTTGTCTTCTTACATAATGGGGGTGGATTTTGGCAAAGCTGGGTAAAGCAACTAACCTATTTCTCCGCCAGCCATAGAGTTATTGCTTTGGATTGGCCGGGATTTGGCAAATCTGATGAGCCAGATTCACTGTTGTCAGTGGAATTGTTTTATGAGGTCTTGAAGGATTTTATTAATAAACTACAATTGTCGGCTGTTACACTAATAGGAAATTGTATTGGCGGTTCTGCAGCGTTGCTTTACGCTCAGAAGCATCCAATTGTAATTAGCAACCTCATCATCTTCAATATATGCCCGGGTAAATTAATATTTCCCAATAAGTTCTTTCGAGTATTAATACCCAAACTAAACCAATACCCCAGGTTGAAAAAAACAGGAGCCTCATTATTAAAATTTAGCTTCACTAAAACATGGTTGAAGAATAGATTTCCCGGAATTCTTTTTGCAAAAGGATTTTCAGCTGAAGATCCGCTATTCCATAAATACCTTGAAGTGATAAAGAAGCCTAAACAGACCCGCTCAAGAATTAACCTGCTCTTTTCAGTGCATACTTATACCCTCACTGACTATTATGATGCTAATGCCAAATCAGATTGTCTGTTAGTTTGGGGAGATGACAACCAGGTTACTGATTTGGCAACTCATGGTAATTACCATAAAGCTCGTATTACCCATGATGATTTTGTTGTGATACCAAATTCCGGACATTTATGCATGTATGAGCAGCCGGAAAAGGTAAATCAGGTTATTGAATCATATCTTAAACAGCCATGAAAATTTTAATAACAGGTGCAACAGGGTTTACCGGAGGCTTTCTATTAAAGTACCTGTCCAGGAAATATCCGAATTACAGTATCACCGGCACTGGCAGAAATATA
>JBDLIU010000343.1:0-4770 GCA_039714715.1 Bacteroidota bacterium | reverse complement strand
AGTTAGCGGTACGGTAACCTCAAGCGAAGATGGGTTTACGATGCCCGGAGTGAGTGTCGTTGTTATCGGAACTACAATTGGTACTGCCACCGATTTTGACGGAAACTATACCTTAACGACAGAATTAGGTCAGGAACTTCAGTTTACTTTTATGGGTTATACTCCACAGGTGCATGCTGTTGCAGGTACAACTCTGGATATTGTAATGCAACCTGATGCTAGGGCTTTGGATGAGGTTGTGGTTGTTGGTTACGGAGTACAGTCTAAAAAAAATGTAATTTCTTCAGTGACTAAAGTAAAAGCCGAAAATCTTCAGGAAGTTGCTGTGGCCGGTATCGATGCCGCTTTACAGGGTAATGCAGTTGGATTGAGTGTTTCTCAAAATTCCGGTGCTCCAGGTGGAGGTATGTCGGTAAGAGTACGTGGTGCTACAACTATTGCCGGTTCCAATCAGCCTTTGTATATTATTGACGGTGTACCTGTTATTTCAGGTAATACTTCCAGTGATACCTACGGGGGACAGGGAGGTAACGCTTTAACGAATATATCTACAAACGATATAGAGTCAGTAGAGGTGTTGAAAGATGCTTCTGCTACTGCAATTTATGGATCAAGAGGATCTAATGGTGTGATCCTGATTACTACCAAATCCGGTAAAACAGGGAAGCCTAGAGTGAGTTTAGGTACATATTACGGGGTACAGAATAGTATTAACCGTTACGATCCAATGTATCAGGGAGAGTACTATAAATTTGCTGATTTAGCCTTTGCTAATGCAGATATCGGTTTGGGTTCCTCATTTTGGTCTAATAATAACGGATATGTAGATGATCCTAATTTAACTATAGATGATGAAGAACTGGCATCTTTTTATGAATCTCGTGACGGTGACAGATATATTGACTTTATTTATAGAGACAATGCCCCAATTTGGGAAACAAATGTGAGTGTAAGTGGAGGAAATGAAACAACCCAGTATTATTTTGGAGGATCTGTTTTTCAACAGGATGGTGTGATTTTAGGTCAGGACTATGATAGAAAAACTATAAGGTTAAACCTTGACCATAAAGTAAACGACTGGGCTAAGTTAACTGCAGGAGTAAGTATTTCTGATGAGAATGTGAATAGAATTACAGGTGATAATAATATATATTCGCCTATGACAACAGCGATACTGGAAGCTCCGGGTTATGATTTAAAAAATGAGGACGGATCATATAATAATACTGATTTTAGATTTTCAAACCCATTACAAAATGCTGAAATAGTTGACGGTGAATCTAACTCAATGAGAACATTAGCCAATGCAGCACTTAATATGGAGCTGTTGGAAGGTTTGTATTTTGATACCCGTTGGGGCTTGGATTTACTAAATTACAGGGAGAGAAGGTATTTCCCGTCAGATACTTATCAGGGTAGGAGTGCAAACGGAGATGGTTTTGTAAATTCAAATAGCTATCAGAGATGGATATCTACCAATACTCTGAATTATGCTATAGATTTTGATAACCTGAATATAACTGCCCTGGCAGGGATGGAATATCAACAATTTACTACATATGAGACATCGGCACAAAGACAGGGTTATGCTTCTCCAAAACTAAGATGGCCTTCCGAAGGTGCTGAAGTTATAGATGCTACAGCCGAAACTACTCAAAATAGATTATTGTCTTATTTGAGTAGACTAACATTCTCGTATGATGATAGATTTTTATTTGAGCTTGGTTTTCGTGCTGATGCATCTTCAAAATTCGGAGAAGATTCAAGATGGGGTTATTTCCCTTCTGTATCCGCCGGATGGAAATTGCATAATGAAGAATTATTTGAAGTTGACTGGATCTCTGAAATTAAACCGAGAGCCGGGTGGGGACAAACAGGTAATTCATCAGGTATAGGGAATTTTGCTTCCAGAGGCCTAGCCGGATCTGCCAACTATGGTAATGATGCAGGTACTGCTGTAACTAATTTAGGGAATGAAAGTCTAACTTGGGAAACAACATCACAGTTTAATGCCGGTATAGATATGGCATTTGTTAATGACAGGTTTAGATTTTCGTATGATTATTTTAATAAGCAAACAACAGATTTATTGTTAGACAGACCTCTCCCAAAAAGTTCAGGTTGGGAATCAATTGAATCCAATGTGGGGGAAATGTTAAATACAGGACATGAATTCTCAGTAGGTATAGATGTTTTTAGTGGTGAATTTTCATGGGTTATGGATTTCAATATTGCAACTCTGCATAACGAAGTAACCAAGCTTTATGAAGATGCAAACGGAGAGAGTACTCCAATCGATTATGGATTTGCAGGTAGAGTACAGGAAGGTGCATCGTTAGGGGCTTTCTTCGTATTTAAAACAAATGGATTAGATGAAAACGGCGATGTAATATATGTAAATTCAGAAGGAGAAAATGTGTATAATGGCGGAACTTTACAAACTGAAGATAAAATAATAGCCGGAAAGCCATTGCCTGATTTTACTGGCAACTTCCGAAATACACTTAGTTTTTTGGGATTAGATTTGTCGGTAAATTTCCAGTTTTCTCAAGGATTTGAATTATATAACAATACCATGGCCTTTGCCGGAGCTTCAGGATCATTTGCGTTTAATAAAATGCGATCGGAGTTAGATTATTGGACTTCTGAAAATACTGATACTGATACACCCCGTCCACTTTATGGCGCAGGTCAATCATGGAATAATCAGGATTCAGACAGATTTATAGAAGATGGTTCTTATATCAGGCTGAAATCTGTGATATTAGGTTATAATTTTCCTAAGGATATGATAGAAGGAATGAATCTGCGTATTTACGTTGGCGGAGATAATCTAATGACATGGACAGATTATAGCGGACTTGATCCTGAGGTTAATGCTTTTGGAGCTACGAATGTATCAATGGGTACAGACTTTTTTACTCAGGGTTTGAACAGAACCTGGAAAGTTGGGCTAAACGTTTCATTTTAGTAAAGTAATTTAAGGTATGAAAAAGATAAAAATAATATTGTTAGCCTTGGTTGTTGGTGTAAGCTTTTCAGCATGTACTAAATTGGTAGATACTACACCGGAATCAAGTATTCCGATCGAAGATTTGATCACTAATGACGCTTCTGCAGAGAACGCGGTTAACGGGATGTATAGTGCTCTACAACTATCATATAATACTGTAGATTATACAATAATGGCTTTGGGAGTTTATTCCGATAATTTGTCACACACCGGAACATATCCCGACTTGGCTCAATTGTCGGGAAATCAGCCTCAGGCAAGTAATTTTTATGTAGATAGAATATGGAGAGATCATTATGATGCAATTTATAGGGCTAATGTGATAATAAGTCAGTTAGAATCGGGAATAGATGGAGTTACTGAAGAAGGAAAAAGCTTGTTTATTGCTCATGGAAAATTTGTCAGAGCTTTGATGTATTTCAAACTTGTTAATTTGTATGGAGGAATTCCATTAATACTGGAACCTGTAAATGCGAGTTTGGATGATATCAATAAAGAACGTGCAAACACTTCTGAAGTTTATACACAGATTAAATCGGATTTATCGGATGCAATTATTGATTTGCCGGAAGATGGAAGTGTATATAAAGGAACAAAAGGTGCTGCCAGAGGAGTGCTTGCAAAAGTTCATTTGTATCTGGGAGAGTATAATGATGTTGTAGATCAGGCTGACCAGGTATTTGAGAGTGGGATTTATGCCTTAGAGGCAAATTTCGAGGATTTGTGGACACCCAATGAATCTGCGGAAGCATTGTTTAGAATAGATTTTACTACAACTGATAATAATGCTTTGGCTTTTTTCTTCTTCCCTTCTAATTTAGGTGGAAGATATGAGGTTGGTCCTTCAGGAGATCTAAGAGCTTCAATTGAAGATGATGATACAAGAAATATGATACAGGACTGGGAATCCGGAGCATTTATTAATAAATATAATGATGTTGCAACCGGAATAGATAAGATTTATGTATTGCGTTTTGCTGATTTAATATTGATGTATGCAGAAGCAAAAGCAAATCTTGGAGATTATTCATTAGCATCAGAAGCAGTTAATATGATTAGAAGTAGAGCAGGTCTGGGAGATGTAACTGTTGATTCCGGTAACTGGAAAGACATAATCATGCAAGAGCGCCGTGTAGAATTATTCGCCGAAGGAGACAGATGGATGGATATTAAGAGATCCGGACTGGCAGAAGAAGTTCTTACTGCAAAAAATGGCTCTTATAATGCAGATAAAGATTTATGGCCAATTCCTCAAACTGAAATAGACAGGAATTCTTTAATCAATAGTGAAGATCAGAACCCTAGTTATTAGATAATAGTTAAGGGAATTTATAAGGCTGTCTCAAGAATTATTGAGACAGCCTTTATTTTGTGGTAAACTAAACATAAACTTGTGTAATTTATACCGTAAATCATCTTTGTATTCAAGTTACTTATAAAATCAAAAATCGTTAATCGACATTAGGTGTTTATTTATTTTTGATTTAAGAACCTGTCTACTGCCAGGCAGGCAAGTACCACCGCTCAGGGCAAGCTTTTATCTTTCCTCTTTTATCTTTCCTCTTTTATCTTTTCTGCCTGACTGAGTCACGCAGGCAGGTCTCTTTTAGCTCGCTGGTACTCCATTTTCAACGGTTGCCTGCCTACCGTCAGGCAGGCTCGCTGAAGCTCCTTAGCTCACTGGTACTTTTATTCTTAGCTGTTCATCGGCTAAGCCGAGACACAGTGTTCGCTGAATTTCATTTCGTCGCTTTATC
>JBDLIU010000342.1:0-4780 GCA_039714715.1 Bacteroidota bacterium | reverse complement strand
TCTTCAGTCTCTATTTCGTAAATCTTGTACCAATAGAAGAAGGCTTCGGAGTTTGATTTTTTCAACTTATTTAATCGGGTATTAAAAGGCTGTTCAATCTGAAGATCTTCGTAGAGATTTCAGGAGAATACATCCTTGATCGACCAAGCCTAAATTTGCCTTTCCCAACCCTTTCAAGTACACCATGTTGTACCAGCTGATAAACTCGCCAGTTAACAGTGGATCTAGGTATACCAGTTTCAAACTTGGAATAAAAAGCAACAATTTCGCTGGTAGTAAATATTGCATCTTTCGAGAATTGTTTCTTGAGCTCTTGTATCTTAAATCTTGTTTCGATGATTATAGGTTTTACGACAAAAAAAATCAAATTATTGGCACTATAGTGTTAATTATGCCAATTATTTGAAACCCCGATTCTAATAACCATTAGTATATATTAGAGCCAAATTATTGGCAATAAAAATGTTTTAGCGCCAATAATTTGAAGATCTAATTCTATTTGCATACTTAAAAGAAGAAGACCATTTCAGCTAACCTGAACTACCTGTAGTACTTCTCCTCCCTTGTCACTCCACGATCTTCAATGGGGATCGCTATGACTTCTTGGATGTAGTTGCTGAGGTTTTTCATTTTAAAAGAGAATACCTGGCTATCCAGGCAATCCGCTAAGCCCCAGTTTTCGAAGAAGTTTCTGGGATTTTCTGATAATGCTTTAACATACCTGAAAGCCTCTCGAAGAAAATCATCTTCACTTGACAAACGGGTACACATCACACCCAATGAAACAGTCACCATATGGTCTATCTCTTCTGCTATCAGAAGGCTCTCAAATGCTTTTTCTGTGAGATCGTTCGTGTCCATTTGTATATGATTCTTCGCTAATACTAAAGGGTCATTACGTCACCGGACACCTTTTTCATCGCTCTTTTTCGCATTAATATCTCCTCTAAATTAAACGTTTTTATAGGTTTCTCTCATTGATACTTCAGTTTTAAGTTCTATTCGATGTGTGGAAAAAACGAAAGCTTCCGGTTTTCCCAGTTATGTCCAAATGCCCTTGGGTTCCCATATTGTTACTACAGTCTTTTCTTCAAATACAGGTGTCAAAAATGTCTCAACATCCGTCACGATAACATGAAACGATGCTGGAATATGCTCCTGTTCGAGCCGTTTACGAAAGGCCGCCCACATGCTTTGTTTTGATCTAATGAACTCCGCTGACAAAACATTTTCAGGTAGGCTTAAGGACGTTCCCCGTTGTTCAAAGGTCAGTCTGATTGCTTTTTCCAGCTCTGTTCGCTCAAAGCGAAATTGGCGTGATAATAGCCAGATATCGTAAAAATCTTTCATTCGGCTGTTCAAAAATCCAAGCTTTACCATTGCTTCAAATTTTTCGGCGATGGTACTTTCCCGGCTGTAACAATACAATGCGAGTGCCGGAGAGTCCATCAAGGTTGGGAAATCTGCTTTGCCCGGCTCTGGATAGACGATATCTCCGAATCCGATATCGATTTGCATATTAATTCGGGCACTCCCCAAAGAACCACGGAATTTTACTCTGATGCCCTCATATTCAGCATCTTCAGCGATCCGATCTGTCAGGATTGTGTCTGGATCGAAAACAAGACCATCCGGGACAACCTTAACAGCGATAATTTCACGGATTTGAGCAGTGATGTTGCTTATTTCATTTTTCGTTCTTCCAAGCATATCAATATCCATAGTCGGCCTAAACTCGTGTGACTGCCAAACTCTATGCATCAAAGCTCCTTTCAGTATAAAGCGATCTGCATGACCGGACTGGGATAAACGGTAAAGGAACCGTTCCATGGCATAATACTGAAGAATCTCATTAAAGGGCCTTTTATCAATCTTCGAAAGGTTAAAAAGCCGCTGTCTAACAGATTCTGATATGCTTTTCAGTGACTTCATAGGCTTGCCTCCATATATGGAAGAATGACCTTATCAACCCGACATACCTTCGCATATTCGAAGATCTTTTTATGATCAAACTTCATATGAGTTCTGTAAAGTTTCAGTGCTTCAAGTACGACATCCATGCCTATCTTATTGCGGAATTTAAAACAGTCAACCAGTGTTTTCTCCGGGCTGTATATTTTCACAGTCACACCATCGATTCGGTGATCCTCTATACCGGTTTCATAGGCTACGGTAGAAAACTTATAAACCTGGACTGGTGGATAATCAATCACAGGCGCTTTGTTGTTTTTCGGAATTGCGACTGAAATCACATGAGGAATCTGAGTCGTAATTTCATGAAATGCAAGTGCTGAAATCAGACAGATAACAGCGTTGGGAATTCTGGTTGCAACAATAACCAGATCAGGATTTGAAACAGCTTCGATATCTGTCAGCCAGTAAATCCCACGAGAAAGTTGCTCAAGCTCACCTGAATCACGAAGTTGATAAAGGGTCCTGGGATGTATTCCTGCCCGGAGTGCCTCAGAAGTGCGAATCAAACCTCCACGATTATGGATAATTTGCCTGGCTCTGTCGCTGGCGGTGTTGAATTTCTGCTTTTGCGTCATGGATAATATCTTCCCTATTTATTTATAAGTAGGGTAAATATCATCCATCTCTCTCAAAAAAGCAAGATAAAACTTAAAAATGTAAAACGAATAACAGATTATTTGAGAAACCGGCCATATGGACGGGGAACTCCATAAATGTCAATTCGAAGTCGAGAACTTCACAAAAGAAGGATGAAACCTGGGAACCAGAACTGGATAAAACGGATAACCTAACCATTTCGGGCCGATTCTGGTTGACAAGGAAAATGACCTGATGTTCTGATGTTTAATTAATTTTTCACGTTCCGGCGAAGGATGGTTAAAGCTTCCGGTTTTTCCACTCGTAGTTCGCAGTACTGTTTCTCGCTTTACATGCCGAAGTTGTTGCAAGAATTCTGGACAAAATTGTAACTTACATTTGGATGTTGGGTATGGATCTTTCAATGAAATTCTCAGGGATCTGAGTTATTTGTAAAATTTGATATGAAAGGGCAACCAAGAAGAAAATTTATCAGGTCCTGCCTCTATGCAGCATTATCTGGATTGAGCCTGGGTGTTTTTACCCTCTGTTCAGGATTTGGGAAAAAGAGAATCCAAGAATCTCAGAATAAAATATTGGCCAATAAGGGGAGAAATAGGAATGATCCGATATTTGAACCTTCCTATCTGGAACTGCACAGAACCGGGGAATTACAAAAGAGAGGGGAAGCATTATGGCGGATCATGGAAAGCTGCAGGCTCTGTCCACGTATGTGTGGTGTCAATAAGCTCAAAGGGGAGAAGGGATTCTGCGGAGCCGATTCACAGCTGATTATCTCTTCATTTCATCAGCATTTTGGAGAGGAAGAACCCCTTGTGGGAAGGGGTGGTTCGGGAACCATTTTTCTGACCCATTGCAGCCTGAGATGTGTTTTCTGCTGCAACTGGGAGATCAGCCAGGGAGGAATGGGATATAAACGGACGCTTGAGGAAATGGCGGACATGATGCTTGTTTTACAGGATCGCGGATGCCCCAATATCAACTTTGTCACACCCACCCATTATTCCCCTCATATTGTCCTTGCGGTCGATATTGCCGCACGTAAGGGTCTGCATATTCCGCTTGTATACAATACCTGCGGATGGGAACGCATGGAAATAATAAAGGAACTTGAAGGGATCATGGATATCTACCTTCCTGATTTCAAGTATGCGGATGGAGAGATGGCAGTCAGATACTCATCAGGTGCGCTTACTTATCCCGAACTTACAAAGAAAGCACTGCTTGAAATGCACCGGCAGGTGGGCGTGGCAAAACCCGCAAATGATGGTCTCATGCACCGGGGTCTTATGATCCGCCATCTGGTTATGCCAAACAACGTTGGCGGATCGAAGGAAGTGGTCTCCTGGATAGCCGGTAATCTTCCCAAAGACACGTACGTAAATATTATGTCACAGTACCGGCCCCTGTACAAGGCCAAGGATTATCCTAAAATCGCCCGGAGGATAAGCAGGGAGGAATACACAAAGGTCGTGGAATGGGCAAGACAGGAAGGTTTGACAAACCTGAATATTCAAGGATAATATTTTAAACTATTGTCATGAGTTGATCTTTCTATTCCAGAATAAGGATTCAGGTATCAGTGAACAAGATTACACCTTGCTTGTCCTATTAACACAAAATGGATTAAGGATATTACATGGAAAAACCGAACAAAGTGGTTCTTCCAGGGTGCTCGCTGCGCTCACCATCCACTGGCTTAAGTTTTGCAACACTATATTACTTCGCAATAGCCTGTTTGCCTCAAATAGTGCAAAGCAAAAAGCAAGTTTTGCCTATTCTCACAAACAAAAAACCTCATTGGCAGAACTTCGTAAAATAAAGCCTGCTTCCTACGCTGATATAATTCATACAAACAAATCAAACAGGAAAAACATGTACGATCAAGACATTGAAGAACTACTACTTTGGTTTGTGCATTATTTGACTGGTGGGAAGAAATATCAATCTCAAAAGATCAGTAATCTCCCACATTTGAAAGGAGGGGTGTTCGCTACGCTCACCGTCCCCTGGCTCCAATGTTGAAAAACAAAAACCTCCCTGACGGGAGGAAGTGTTGTCTTTTTGTGGCTGCGGGGACATGAACCCCCATCCTCGATCCCCTATTAAATGGTCATATCCTGATCACCCTACAATATGGGTAACCTTTTTGGGGTCATCCAAGGGGGCAAATAAGAGGTCTAAATCCACAAGATGATGATTACCTTCT
>JBDLIU010000341.1:0-4798 GCA_039714715.1 Bacteroidota bacterium | reverse complement strand
CTATTGGATCGGGCCTCCCGGGGCTTCTGGTGAAAACAGACCAAATTTATAGTCATGTTCCGAAGCAGGAGGTATCACTACAAAAACCGGACGTAGTGGTCCGTTTTTTCCAGTTAATAAGGTGAGGAAGGAAATATCAGCGTATGAAGCCTCCAGCGTGAACCGGGGGCTTCCTGTGGTCATTTGACCTTATTACAGCTTGATTATCTTCTCAGTTTTTACAAAGTCCTTAGACCTGATAGTGATGATGTAGATTCCTTTTTGGAAGGATGTGAGGTCGATCTGGTATGAGGTTCCTTCCATTCCTGTGTTGTATATCATACGAGCATTCATGGAGGTTATTTCAATGGAATATTGATCAGTTTGGTCTAATTCGATTGTGAGGAGGGAGTTGGCTGGGTTGGGGTAGATAGATAAACCTGAAAAACCACTTTCTTCGATTCCTATGGTGCATTCTGTTGTAAAATAAACATTTGGACTGCCTTGATAGAAAATTTTAACATTAGTGGGAGGAAAGGGCATCGTCCCCACGCAAACTTTATAAAGTGTAGGATTAAAGCAAATATTTATATAATGCCAATCTTCATCACCCATGCCCAAAATTGTATTATGAGATATATCGAGGCTGGTTAAATAGTTTTCGCTACAGTTTAGGCCTTCTAGAACGGTGTTATTGGAAACATCTAAACTGCTCAGTTGATTATTCCTGCAGTCCAAAAATTTTAGTGTGGTGATCTTGGATATATCAATATCTACTATTTGATTATCATGACAAATTATATGTGTTAAGGCAGTATTATTTGAAAGATCCAAATTTGTTAATTCATTCTTATGACAGTTTAAACTGATTAGCAAAGTATTATTTGATAAGTCCAGTCCGGCTATTTGATTGTTGCTACAATGCAAATATTCCAAAGAACTATTCTTTGACACATCAAGGCTGGTTAAATTATTGTCAGGGCAATCCAATCTTATTAATGCAATGTTGTTGGAAACATCCAGACTGTCTAATCCGGTTAATCCACAATACAATTCAGTTAATGCAGGATTATTAGAAACGTCCAGGCTGTTTAAGAAGTTCACTGAACAATGTAACTGGTCTAAAACAGTGTTTTCGGATACATCCAGGCTATTTATTGTATTTCTTGTACAATTCAATATCCTTAACTCAGTGTTATTGGATACAATCAGATATTGAAGATAATTGTCTTTGCATTCAAATTCAATTAGAGAAGCATTACTTGACATATCCAGACTGTCTAACTGATTACTACTGCAATCCAAATATTCTATATTTACAAATGCCTCCATTCCAGTGATATCAGAAATATTTTTTCCTGAAACATTGAGAGAATCAATTGCTTCCGCCTCTGCATAACTAATCTGTCCATCCTCATTCGTATCAACTCCTTCGTCAATAAGAGCTGCTAAGAAGTTTGCATTGGGAATGGTTACATTCTGGGAAAGCAAAGTCGAAACACTCAAAACAAGAGAAAAAAGAAGAAGTGCTATTCGTTTCATAATTAATGGGGTTGATTGATTTAATGCAAGTAATGAGAATATAAACCACAAAATCAAAAGGTATCGTCTCTAAATCAAACGTTTTCGTCTCATTTTGTTCTACCATTAATAGAACGGAGTTCCGAAATGAAAAATTGCTGATCAACTAAAACCGGGCAAGTGCTGGTGGATGACATCCCTGATCTATTTGGTTGGGGTCATATTGGAAAAACCGGCGGCGGCATTGACTATCCTTCGCCGGAATAAGACAAATTAATTAAACATCAGAATACCAGAGCTTTTGCCTTGTCAACCGAAATCGGCATGAAGTGGTCAAGTGGTCGGTTTTTTCCACTGGGCGCTGCGCGCCGTATGAAGCCTTATATATTGTGGTTAGTTACTTTATTGATATATCAAGTTTTCTTCCTAATCCAGTTTCAATAATTTTTCTAAGCGTTGCAATCTCCAAATCTGATCGGTCATTCTCAATCCGTGAAATATATGTCCTGGAAGTACCACTTTTTAATGCCAAATCTTGTTGAGTCAATCCACTCTTTAATCTAGCTTCTCTAATCATTCGGCCAATTTTCAATGAAAGTTCGGATTTTTCAGGTTGGCTATATTTTAGCAAAACATCAGCACCAATTTCATATGGAACTTTGACTTTTTTACCATTTCTCATCGTGATATATTGCTCAACATTGTTCCAAGAAAGTGTATTTCCCTCAAGCTTAACCTTTTCAAATTGATTTGAGTCAAAAAGAATATAGGCAGGTGAATTTTCGACAACATTAATTTTTTTAAGCACCTTCCTAAAATCAATAATCCTTGATTCTCCATTATTAAAAACAACCGAAATCGACAATTCTCTAATCCAGTTAATTTTTAAAATCCTCGGAATTTTAATATTCTGTCTCATTTTAATAGTTGGCATCTATAATCATTTTTCACAAAGGTATCTAATTAGATACTAACATCCAACTTATGATGTTGAAATCCATGGGAATTGCGCGCTGGGATAATTAACCACAACGGTTCGTGCATATGCTGTGCTGTGTCTTTGCTTGACCGAATGGGCTTGGTTGGCTTAACTTCCTTTCATAAAGTTAATCAAGTCTGTTCGGGCAAGCAATTTTTTTCTAAAAGACACAGGATGGCATATCGCACAATGTTAGCCGCTGTTACTCTTTAATCAGTTTTCCTGTTTCAACAAGCTGATTATCCTTGAAGATTGCATAATAGTACAATCCAGTTGAAAGAACAGAGGCATTAATGGTTATTTCTTCAGATAATTCGCTTTGCAATTGCAACTTACCGTCGCTTCCGTACAGTCTAAATTTTGATTTACCTCTACCCTTTGAAGAACTAATATGAAGAAATTCCGTAAAGGGATTTGGATAAACATCAATTGTATTTAAAGGCTGTTCAGCGACAGCCCCGGAAAAATCATAACCACGGAATACTAACTGATCAATTAACCATCCATCTTTACCTGTGTCTACATCATCAGAGACAAATCTGAATTTTAAAATTGGGCGACCTTCAAGTTCAGATGTAGACGATTTTGTTAGCCCAACCCAAATCCAATGAAATTCTGTGTACTTCCAATCACTTGTTGAACCAGTGAATGCGGGGATACCATCTTTAATAGTATCTGATGTTGAGTACAAACCTGTGAAAACATTGTTGATATGAATATCGTCATAGATTATGTTTTGCCACGATTCGCCTCCATCATATGAGATTTCAATATAACCACCATCAAGTAATGAATCCGTTTGAAATCTATGATAGAAGGACAGAATTCCCTCAGGCCAAGAATAGAAGTTTTCGGTTTGAGGGATTGAAATAAGGAAATAGTCATCCATCAATGCAGGATAGCTATCTATCGTATCCGTCATCATTACTGCTTTTTCTGACAATGAACTGTCAAGAAAGCTTTTATTTGTCCTTCCAGCTTGCCAAATATTCTCATCTGGAGAGGGGATAGTGATCCATTCATTTAAGGGATCCATAGAGATTGTGTCTTCATAAAGAAGTACACCTTGAGGTTCAGAGATTTGAGCATGGCAAAGACTGCCAATTGAAATTGTAATTACGAGACTTAAGGCTTTTTCTGTTTTCATTGTTGGGTTTTTTATTAATAGCGGCAATAACGGTCCCGGTAAATAAACGTTTGCCTAAGGCGCGTCTTTTTGCTTTTACGTAATGCATATCAGTTAAGTTGTATTATCATCTGCAAAAAGCATGACTGGCAAATGGAGTTTATCTAGTGTACCGTGCGTGATTCTTTATATTAAAATTCCAACCTTAAGGGAATACATTGTTGAATTTGTAAATGAATGAAATCGTAAGAATTTTTCTACGGTTCCTTCTAAAAGTAATCCTATCGATTTTTCCTTAAAAAATATAGCGCCAATCCCAAGGCCAACTGAAGGCAAATAGGATACTGATCTGCTAGTTGCTTTGATACCATCACTTTCGTAACTGATAACTTTCTCTATCCAGCATCTATTTATAAATGTTGCCTTTACATAACTATCATTTCTTTTAGGGTTTCTTACGAAGTGATAATTTGCTTGTAGGGGTATACGAAAACTCGACATTGCCTCAGAGTAGGATCTGCTGTATTCTATCAGCTTTTCTATATAGTATGATGGTATTTCTTCACTATATCTAAAGAAGCCAAGTCCGGAGGAGAATGAGATTAAGTCAAATGGCTTGTAATGAATGTTGGCTTCAAAATTTGTATAAATGGGAAAGAAACTAAAGTCACCTTCTGATGAAATGAGATAAGGTGGAAGATAAGATAATGAATATGATAGAGGACTTGATTTTTGTTCTTGGCTAAAAAGACCTATGGATAACATTACAAAGGCGATGATTGCTAATGATTTTCTGTTTGTTCTCATGGAGGCTCGGTTTTAGTTATGCTGCTGATGATTCAGACAAACTAATCTATGCAAATTGTATGCCTATTTGATAATTGCTGATTTATCATGCACGGTAACGGCCAGTGCAAACGATTTGGGGTAATGGCGCATGGTTTGCTTCTGTACCCTAGCCTTTTCACTATTCCTGGGAGTCACATATGTGTGAGTTTTTAGCTTCATGTGACTTTTTGTTTTCGGAAAAAAGGATACCGCTTCCCTAATCCTGTATGTCACTTCTCCGAATCTTGGAAAAGTATTCCTATTCTTTGTTACATGTCACTTACGGAATACTTGGATCATAGACATAGCTTACATCATAGATATATCCCCGCGAAATATCGTGGTATGTACCAATTTATGATATC
>JBDLIU010000340.1:0-4823 GCA_039714715.1 Bacteroidota bacterium | reverse complement strand
AACGCTGTACGAACACCGCCAATATGTAAACCCCCTGTTGGACTGGGGGCAAACCTAACTCTAACTTCTTTAGCCATCAATTTAAATTAAACGGCAAAGTTAGTCCGAAATATTTATGAAACGAACTTACAGCGCAGCAATGCAGGAAATCTCTACATTCACATTTTTAGGTAAAGTTTTTACTGCGATTGTCTCCCTTGCAGGAGGATCTGATTCGAAATATTGGCCATAAACTCCATTTACTGCAACAAAATCGTTCATGTCGGCAACGAAAATGCTGGTTTTAACGATATTGCTCATATTACCTCCGGCAGCTTCTAAAATGGCCTTTAAATTCTCCATTACCTGTTTAGTCTCATCTTCTATTCCTCCTTCTTCCATTGCACCGGTTTCGGGAATAATAGGAATTTGGCCTGAAACAAATAACATTCCATTCACTTCTACTGCCTGGCTGTAAGGGCCAATTGGCGCAGGTGCTTTTTCGGTATTGATAATATTCTTACTCATTTTAGTTGATATTTAGTCTGTAATCAAATGTATTAAAAATGAAGATTATTTGGATGCCAAATTTTACATGCGGTGTTTTATTTTATTCCTAATTATTACAAGTTAGTTCCTCGTACTGTGCTGTAGACAAGATAGCTTTCCTTATTAATTCCCCCTTTATGTTATAATAAAGCATCACCACCAGGTCTGCCTCCTCTACCCATTTCTCAGCAATAAAAACAACTTTTTCTCCTTTTGAAACTATAGAAATCTCACCAAAGGTTGAGTTTAAAATAATTCCATTTTTGGGTGTCCATATTCCATAGCCGATACCTTTGAAAATTTTATAATAATCCTGAGCACCTCGTTTTATTTTCCAGTAATTGCTTACTCCATTCAATATAGATTGCCTGTTATTTAAATCCCACATACTCCATCGAAAGTCTTTTTTTATAAATGCCAATGTGTCGTTTAGAGAATTAATTTCTTCATAAGATCCGGGCACCAATATGGTATCATGCCTGTTTATAATTCCATACTTATCATCCAGCGTAAACACAAACAGGCTGTCAGAATATGATTTAAGAGGTTTATCATATTTTGGATCAATTAGTGTGTTATCGTTAAGATTGAACAAGCCAAACTTATTATCCTCCATGTAAGAGATATACCCATTATCAAGACATGTAGCTGCTTCGATATTCTTCAAGACAGTCTGACCTGTACTATCAAGCAAGTAAAAATTCTTTCGATTCTGCCATAACATATACTGGTCTCCAAGGTCTAACAGTTTTTTAAAATCAGCTAGTTTAATTAACTGGCCCTTATAATTATAAACCTGTGATTTGCCATTTTTTAGCGTGTGTATATAATGTCTTGACACACTGGCTTCTCCAATACTATTTATTTGTGATATCCATTCCCCTTTCCCTATCAGAAGTTTTGTTGAGTCATTGAAATAGCAATGGGTGGAATCATTGTCTGTAACCAATACTGCAGTGTTTCCCAGTACTTTAGCTTCACTCACATTAAACAGGAGTGACTTGTTGAAATATACATCAGTACCAGTCTTTCTCTTACCAATAAACCAATTGTTATTTACATGAATGTCTTTGAACCATTGGCTGGAATACCTTGTGTCTTTGATACTGTCTTCCCTATCAATAAAAATAAAACCATCTGCCAGCTCAATTAACTGATCGGCAAACGGAACAATCAATTCGCCACCGTCATTATATAAAGCAGATTTCTTCCCTCTTTGGACATAAACAAACTTATTTTCCAATATTTCCACCTCATCAAGCTGAAACTTTAAACTAACCTGCTCTCCATCAATTAATGGTACAAGATCCCGGGTTGTTGTTATTCCCCATTTTTTACCCTTTTTCACTAAGACATTATCTCCCTGGCTAACCAATGAATCAAACTGAGGCTCAAACATTCTTATCCCGGTGATCGTCTCCAGTCCCCATTTTTTGTTCTCCCTTATTGCAATGTATGGCCCACATAGTTCTGCATGATTAAAAGAATTAGGATTAGTTCTTTTACCATTGGCATGAATAAAGAACTCATCCTGATCAGTGATAATTTTAATAAGGTCTCCCCGGTCTTTAAAAGAGGTAATTTTGCCTTTCGCCAGGATAGCGCTATCCATCGAAATAAGGATATTTTCTTCGACACCTTCAATAAGCAGCAACCTTGTATTCTCATTAATACATTTTGATTGATCTGCAATGGCATCCAAATGATTAAAAACCACCTCTCCGTGATCATCGAGAATTATATACCTAGCTTCATCAATTGATGGAATTAACAATGTACTGTTAAGATCTTCCAATAAACGAATTGAATCTAAATCCTGCTTATCGAGATATTTGTTTTTAAGTAATCCTTCTTTTGCAGCATTATCAGATAATGAATAATATGCCAACCTGGACTGTCTTGCATATTTGCTGTCAGGATACTGATCTCTGAATTGTTGGTAAGCCTCCCTTGTGTGTGCCCCGGTAATAATATTGTATATGACATGCTCTGCTTCATCTCGATGCCATGTTTCAGGATAATTTTTTAAGAAATCCTGATAGGATCTAAGCTTACCATCGGTCGTTTTTGTAATAAACAGAAGCTTTTCATACCTGGTCCTTGCTTCCTTAACCTGTTCAGCTTCCGGGTATTTATCAAAAAACTGTTTGTACGACTGATATACATTTTCTCTCTCTGCTAGTTCAAATGCTACCTTATTCCTATACCAGATCGCTGAATCAACGAGTTGTGAGGTAGAGAAATCATTTAGGAATGTAATATAATCCTGCTCCTTGTTCCCCTTTTTTGCTCTGGTAAAACCTGCTTCTCCTATCTCTCTTTTCTGCTGAATAAACCTTTCTGTAGTAAACTCATCTTTTATAAGCTTCTGTTGTTCTTTTTCCTCTGTCAGTTCGAAACTCTTGATTGATTCTAATATGTACCAATAAGCAGAATCAAGGTCATATTGTTCAAATTTTTCATTGAATAACAATCCTGCCATCACATATTTTTCGGCAGCAGCCAATGAGTCTTTCTGAACTGCTTTTGTAAGCAACACATATGCGTCCTTATACTTCTCCTTTTCAATTAAGGATTCCGCTCTTCTTGCTTGAGAATATACCGAAACTGATGCCAATAGAAATAATCCAATAACAAACTGACGCATACCTCTAAGGTAGGGAATATGAAAATTATTTGCTGAGAAAAACCCTAAAAGTGAGCCCTGCTAAAGCTTTAATCCAATTGTTACCTTTTATCTTCATACGGTATTTATATAAAATAACGGTTATGATTAATAGCGATAGTTATTCAGTTAAGCTAAAAATCCATCGATTAATGGGATACCTGATTGGAACTACAGTAGTTTACCTGTCAGCTGGAATTTTCCTGTGTTATTTATTCTATATATCCAATAAAAATCAATACCTGGTAATACTACTTTTTACAAGTATTGCATATCTGATAATCTATACTTCTATTGCGATTGTGTTTAGAAGACTTATAAAGGTTAACAACGTAAAAGAGAGAACTTTAATGAATTATCTGGTTTTCTCTTTCTAAAAAGCTTATTCCCTTTCAAGCAAAGCTTTGAGATCATCTCCCATAGAAGTTCCATCAAGATATGGATCTGAGAATTCTACTGAGTAGTCGTAAAGTCTTTTTGCCAGTTCTTTAACCACCTCAGCTTTTTCAGGATCGTTAATGAAATTTATTAACTCATCAGGATCCTCTTCAGTATCAAACAACCAGTGTTTGCCATTTTTACCGATTACCAATTTATACCTTGAAGTGATGGCCGCTACCCAGTTTCCTTTATTCCCTTTACCAGAAGCCCTGGAAAAAACAATATCTTCCCACTCTTCCTGTTTTTCAGGATTCTCAAGCAATTCGGAGAAGTCCCTTCCCTGCATTTGTGGAGGTACTTCCATGCCCAGGAAAGACAAGATGGCTGGTGAAAAGTCCACGGTGCTGAAGGCCTTGTTTACAACCGTTCCTGTTGGTATTTTCGATGGATAATACACAATAAAAGGGACTTTTGCTGAAGCCTCAAAAGGATTTCCCTTGTCATGTCTGTGGTGTTCAGCCCTGAGATCACCATGATCTGAAGTGAAGACAACAATAGTATTGTCGAGCAAACCTTCTTCACGTAAATGATCTACAAGCCTTCCAACATTGTCATCTATACACTTTACCATGCCAAAGTACTGCGACTGGTCAATCTCTGCCTTCTTAGATGGCTTTGCCCAACCGGGAGCGTCCTCCCTTTTTACATGATAGGTTTTTGGCGCCTGATATTCCATATTTGTGTACATGCTGTCATATGGTGCACGCACCTTATCAGGTCCATGGGGATCGGGAAAACTCAAATACAGGAAGAATGGACTCTTTTTGCTTTCAGATATAAAATCAATAGCTCTATTTGTTAAAAAGTCTGTGGTAAATGACCAACTATCTGCACCATCGAGTTTGTAGATGGGCTTTCCCTCCTCGTTTCTTGGAACTATCCTGGGGCCTTGTTCTGTATCTTCGAGTTTCTTCCAATGTCCCCGGTTAAACATATAACGGTTATCAGAGAAGCCAAAATCACGCTCTGGTTCCCAACCGGGCTTTGCTTTTCCATCCAGGTGCCATTTTCCTATAAAACCTGTTTTATAATCATTTAAGCTTAAGACTTTTGCCGCAGTAATTACACTATCCCTCATTGGTTTATTATTTGATGGCACCCCTGCATGTTGGGGATACAAACCGGAAATAAAGGATGCGCGCGATGGCGAGCAAACAGGCGTGGCGGCATAGAACTTATTGAACAGCAT
>JBDLIU010000339.1:0-4833 GCA_039714715.1 Bacteroidota bacterium | reverse complement strand
TTGGTATTCTTTTGGTCTCAACCCTGCTAATCGAACGAATATTTTTCTAAAAAATGATGCATCTTCATACCCGACGTTATATAATACCTTTCAAAAGTAATTCTATATATTTAGTTGAAAACACCTCCCAACTGGACTCAAGGATAATTATCCGATGGAGAAGTATTTAAAGGCTGAGAAAATAAAAGATACCAAAATAATACTTAACAGAATTATTAGTGAATAATCTTTACTCTTCCCACCAGATCATTTTCTAATCGAACCTTTATTCCATGGGGATGTGAATGAGATTTCGTTAAAATATTCTTCACAATGCCCTCAGTAAGTTTTCCTGTTCTTTGATCTTTTTTTAATACAATAGAAACTTTTTGTCCTGGTTTGATCAGGGTTCTTTTTGCCCATCAGTCATTTGTAATTTCTTCATTATCTGTTCTGCAAAGTTCATCTTCACCCGTATTTATCATTTTAGAACAATACTGACAAACCATATTCAATTTTTTAACATTTCCCTTGAAAAGAAATTTTCCACAATGAGGACATCGATATTCTTTTAAATTGGGGTTACTATGCATTGGTGGAATTATAGGCTCTGTAATTTTTGAATCGTTCATTATTTCAGCATCTTTACCAAGCTTGAACAAAGATGAAAATTTCATTACTTCCATATTATCTTCATTAAATACCGTTGCAACTCCCTGAATCATTCTATTTTCTAAGAGTTTTATTTTTGCTTTTGCTGTAAGAATACCCTTTGTAACAGGAGCAAGGAATTCAGAGTTTAGTGAAATTGTTCCAAAACGACTGTCTGGAGGAACAATACTTTTAACGGCCATTGCTACTGTTGTATCAGCGAGTGTTACAACAGCACCTCCATGTGCCAACCCTTTTCCTTGAGCTAATTTAAAAACAAATGGCATGGTTAAATGAGAATGGCCATCCTTGGCTTCAATGATTTTTATTCCAAGGAGCTCTTCAAAAGGAGCACAACTTATCCATTCTTTAAGTTTAACTTCATGTGGGCCAGTAAATAAGGATTCTTTTTCTATTTTATTTTTCATGCTGATATAATTTCTATACTCTTTTTTTATCCAAAATTATCAAACTTACATATGGAGTAACATTAAATATAAACCAGAAGATTTTAAAAATCCCAAGGAATGAGTAAATAAGCACATTTAATGTTTCAGCAGGAATTTGGAACATTCTGCCATGAATATTGTATAGTAAATCCGGAACAATTACACAAAATATGAAACTGAAAACCAAAAGAGTACCGTTTATAATAGTACACCACATAAAAAAACTTTTTAGCTTCATAATATCCATGATGCATCTCCCTTTTAATTTCATTTCGATACATTTAATTAAAATTTTAAATGATATGAAAATATTATTTATTTAAATATATCAAATTGAGGACTTAATTGCACCTAAAGATAATTATCCCAGTCAGGATTTTTATGTGATCGAAAATCTAAAAGATACCAAAATAATACTTTATCAAAAAGTATCAACAATAGCTGATGCCCATAATGCAAGTAACCTTGACTGTTTGGCTGATTTAAAAATGACTACTGTAAGATGTAGTCATGAGGCAGAAAGCCAGGTTTCATACCCAACAAATAGACACATTGAACGCTTTTTAATACTAAAAATATACTCAAAATTTACTTAACCTTGCATTAAAACTTACCCTTCAAGCTAAGACATACCATAACCAGTTTTAGAAATATCTATAGCAATATGAAAACAATTTTAACTGATATTCAGGTTGTTATAAAGTCGGTAATGTCCGGAAGATTTTTGCAAGAACAAAGGCCGACCCCAGTATTTAGGGATCGGCCTGTTTTATTACCATCAGGTCATAAAACATAGATCGGTTTTATAACCCGGTGCTGCAGTTGTTTTCTATTATGATGACATATTAGGTGCATGTACTTTTTACGGGATGGCACTTACCAGAGCAGCATTCATCATCTATCTTACACGGTGTATTTTTTGGTGAACAGTCGCTGGGAGTTGAGCTGCAATCCGGACAGGAAATGCCTACTTCCTTCGGGTGGCAGACACCGTCGCATTCTCCCTTAAAACATGCTGTGCAATCGTTGCAGCCCTCAGTATCGACCACACCGCAACCACAGACACCTGGTTCAGTCTTCAGCGGATCTTCGTAACAATTATCAAAACAGTCCGGAGTACCGTCTCCGTCAGTGTCGGTATCAGCTACACCGCAACCACAGACACCTGGTTCAGTCTTCAGCGGATCTTCGTCACAATTATCAAAACAGTCCGGAGTACCGTCTCCGTCCGAATCAGTATCTGGAGTGCCGCATCCACAGACACCAGGGTCAGTTTTGTTGGAATCATTTGGGCAACCATCCTCGCCATCAGATACGCCGTCACAGTCTGAGTCGTCGTCAGAACAGCCTGAATCAACAGGACCTGTGGAGATGTCTATTGTAAAATTACCGCCCATCCCGTTATTAGGATCGCCTTCATATGGGTAAACACGGATTGTATAGGTGCCTACATTGGTAGGCATGAAGTGTATCGTCTCCTGACGGCCATTGCCTGCGCATTCATCACCAACCATGCAGGTGCTTTCGGCTAAAAAACCACTTGGTCCCCATAGCTCCATATCAAGGTCAGGCGAGCATCCTGACTGACCCAGAGCCCATATCGCACAAAGAAATGGATCGTCATAGGGGCATAGGTCGAGGCCACATTCAATGGTCATCATAACCGCAACAGGGACACTCGGGTCATGCACATCAAAGGAGAACTGCCAAGATCCATTATCAGACACAGATCCTCCAATATGCTCAAATGTCGGATAAGAATTTGATGCAGGCGTTCCCATTATTTCGGATACCAATGCATACCCGTCAATCAGACCTGCCCCCCAATCATTGTCCAAACCGGTTGGTCCACAATCTTTAGCCGTGCTCATGATTTTCTGCTTCACTTCTGCCGGAATTAGACCGTTAGTTTCACCCGCTTCGAGTGCTAACGCCACCGTTCCGGAAACAAACGGAGTAGCCATTGAGGTGCCGCTATAAGCAACATATATGTCTGTGCTTCCGGATTTTGCAGCAGTTATACTTACACCAGGAGCAACGATATCGGGTTTAGTCCGGTCGTCTTCGGTGGGACCTCTACTTGAAAAGCTTGCAAGATAAACTCCTTCAGAATGATTGGGACTACCCTCAGGTGCAGACCATTCAGCAACTGCACCTACCGTTATAGCCTCACTGGCAGCTCCTGGTGAACCGACGGTGTAAGTGCCGGAGCCTGAGTTGCCTGCAGCAACCACCACGGTTTTCCCAGCTGACACCGCATTGTTGACCGTCAGGCTTAACGCATCTTGGCCATCAGAAGACCCTGCGATGCCTAAGCTCATGGAAATAATGTCAACTCCTTCTTGAGAAGCGCACCACTGCACACCGCTAATAACGCCATCATTGGGACCGCTGCCAGAAGAATCGAGCACTTTTGCCGCATAGATTTCTACCTCTGGCGCGACACCTTTATATTTGGAAGCATTCGAACCTCCAATACCATCGCCAGCAGCAATCGAACTTACATGGGTTCCATGTCCGTGATCATCGTAGGCAATAGTTCCAGTTCCGATAAAATCTTCAAATCCTATAACTTTGCCATTGTCGAGTTGTTCATGATCTGGATCAACACCTGTATCTACGACACAAATACCGATTCCTTCACCCGTAACTGGAAAATCAATACGAGCAGCTTCAGTGCCAAAATCACGGTTGGCGGCATCAAGTGTGGCATACACCATAACATTTTCTTCAACTCGGAAAACCCCGGGCATCCTGGCTAAAGCCCTGGTTTGAGCTACAGTCATCGTAGCACTGAACCCTTTGATGATGCTAAATTTTCGTTTAACATTAAACGCACCTACTGTATTTTTGGCGGTTTGGGCATTTCCCGGTCCTTTGAATGTTACTATGACATCTATGGGGTCGTTCGGTAGGAGTTCGTCCAGCTTTTGTTGAAGTCCATCTGAAAGGCCATCATTGTCATGGTCTGTGAGATGTCCTTTTTGAAATGCTTTCGAATGCGTACGGCTTTGTAAATCCGGGGCATTTTTTTTAGCCGGACTCTCTGCCCAGGTGAAACAGCAAAAGGACAAAATTATGCCGAATATTACTACTCCTGCAAAGATGTTGCGTAAGCTTTTATTACTCATTTTTTCCCCTCCTATTCTCCTATTGTTTGTTGTTATTGGAATCCTGGATCGGTTTCTCCCATTAAGTTTATATTTTTACCCCTCACTATTCGACAAAACGTAACAACCGGCAGTATCAGCGGTATGTTTGTGAGGCAACAGGTGACCTGGAATTCAGAATCAAAATTAGAAGTTGCAGGAGTTTATATTAATTTATATCTATATCCGGCAAAAAAGTCACGGATAAATTTATTTTTATATTTGGATCATACCGGTTGTGACGGAATGATAACCCGTTCGGCCAGCTAAACGTGACGTTAAATGTTATTAACTGACAACTTTCATTTAGGGCATTGCCTTAAATTATACTTATGAAAATATATCAACTTGAATATCGGCTTGGCCCGAGTCAATGATAATTATCCGATGGAGAAGTATTCAAAGACTGAAATAATAAAAGATATCAAAATAATACTTAACCCGATTTTTATAGGAAAAAGCTTTTGGTCAATGCAAGAATGGTTGATTTTTCCCATTCATGCTATTGTTTGTATAAAGATTATCACAATGCAAATTTGGCTATTCAGCTTTATAATATAATGACATCCTTTTGTTAAAAAAGAATAACCTTTTTTAAGGATACT
>JBDLIU010000338.1:0-4834 GCA_039714715.1 Bacteroidota bacterium | reverse complement strand
TCAACCGATTTTGATGGTAACTATAGTATCGATGCCAACAATGGAGACCAACTTCAGTTCAATTTTATTGGTTATACCGATAAAACTGTTACTGTAACGGGTTCTACTATGAATGTAGTAATGAATCCTGATGCAAAAGCTTTGGAGGAAGTTGTTGTAACTGCTCTTGGAATTTCTCGAGAGAAAAAGGCTTTAGGCTATTCTGTAGCCGAAGTTGGTGAAGATCAGGTAAACAGTGTTCCTACTGCAAATATCTCTGAGAATCTTTCAGGTAGAGTTGCTGGAGTACAGGTGTCTTCTTCTTCAGGTAATATGGGAGGATCGTCTCGCGTACTTTTAAGGGGGGCAAGTTCTTTACAGTCAAATAATCAGCCACTTTATGTAGTTGATGGTACTGTGATAGATAACTCTAACTTCTCTAATTATGGACAAGAAAGAGGTGCAGGTAATACTGCCGATTTTGGTAATGCATCACAGGATATCAACCCTGACGATATAGAAAGTGTTTCTATTCTTAAAGGACCATCTGCATCTGCGCTTTACGGATCACGTGCTGCCAATGGTGTAATCGTGATTACTACTAAGAAGGGGTCAAAATCAAAAGCTATTGGTGTAGATGTTAATTTTACTGGAATGTTCGAAAATGTAGCTAGATTACCTCAATATCAAAATGAATATGGTGGAGGTGTTGTAGATACATTTGATACTGTAGAAATTAACGGTCAAGTATTCAATGTTCCAAATTATGGAATGGATGAGTCTTGGGGGCCAAAATTAGATGGAACTCCAGTTGTTCCATGGTGGTCTGTTTATGATTGGGAAGCTAATGGTAAGGAAGGGTTACCTGAGACTTCTCCATGGGAAGCAAACCCTAATAATATTAAAGATTTCTTTGAGACTGGTTTCTTAGCAAAAACAAACGTTGCTATATATGGTGGAAATGAGGACTCAGATTTCCGTTTATCTTATACAAACTTTGATCAGTCAGGAGTTTATCCAAACTCTAAACTTTGGAGAAATACAGTTAACTTTGTAGGTAACATTAATCTTACTGATAAATTATATGCAGGTGTAAATGCTACAGTTGTAAATAATCGTACAAGAGCATTGCCTGTGTCTGGATACTCATCAAACGGTATTATGCAGAAGTTTGCTCAATGGGGTCAGCGTCAGTGGGACATGGAAAAAATGAAAGATTACCAACAACCTGATGGTTCTCAACGTACTTGGAACCGTATATCTTTTGATAATCCTAATCCAAACTATTCTGATAATGCATATTGGACACAATATGAAAATTACGGAGAAAGTGAAAGGAATCGTGTATTCGGTAACTTCAAAGTAGGATACAAACTAACTGATTGGTTGACTGCTCAGGCTAAGATTAATATGGATCACTATACTGATGTTAGAGAAAGCCGTACAGCTGAAGGATCTGCGGATGTTTCTTACTATTCAAAAGATTTATATGGCCTAACTGAACTTAACAAAGAGGTTATGGTTACTGGTCAAAAAAGTTTAGGAGATGATTTTGATTTAAGTGCAATGGTTGGTGCGAACCAAATGGACCGAAATTATCAAAGAGTTTCAGGAGAAACGGATGGTGGACTTGCTGTACCTAGTATCTATAGTTTGAATAACTCTTCAAATCAGGCGTTAGTTGATGAATACAGATATGGTAAGAGAATTAACTCTGTATTTGCCAATGCAACTTTCGGATGGAACCGTATGTTATATTTAGACGGATCTGTTAGAAATGACTGGTCTTCTACGTTACCTGCAGATAATAACTCTTATTTGTATTACTCTGGTAACTTCAGTATGATTCTTTCTGAGCTTAATGCAATAAAAGATGCTTCTTGGGTAGACTTATTGAAAGTTAGAGCTGGTTATGCTCAGGTAGGTAATGATACTGATCCTTATAACTTGCTTGCTACATTTACTAATAATAAAGGTTATGGTTCAAACCCGATGTTCTCTAATCCCAATGCTATATTTAACGCTGATTTAAAGCCTGAAACTACAAACTCATGGGAGGTTGGAGTTGATATGGCTTTCCTTGATAACAGGTTAGGATTGAATTATACTTATTATGATTCAAAAACTGTTGACCAGATCATGCCTGTATCTATTTCTTCGACTTCTGGATATAGTGAAAGATGGTTGAATGCGGGTGTAATGAGGAACAAAGGACATGAACTGTCTATTTTTGGAACACCTGTAAGAACTGATGACTTCTCTTGGGATGTTGTATTGAATTTTGCAAAAAACATCAACACCGTAGAAGAATTGCATCCTGATATTGATGAAATTCAGCTAGGCTCACTATGGGGTATCTACGTTGTAGCTCGTGAAGGTGAAGAGTATGGTATGCTTAAAGGAGCAAATTTTGTTTACGATGATAATGGAAACAGGATGGTTGATGCTGATGGTTACTATATGCGTTCTGCCGGATTGGAGCCTTTAGGTTCTGTGCTGCCTGATTATAACGTGGGATTGATAAACACTTTATCTTATAAAGGATTCAATTTCAGCTTTACAATTGATCACCAGAAAGGTGGACATTTCTTCTCTACTACAAACATGTGGGCAATGTACTCTGGTATGGTTGAACAAACTACAGAAAACAATATGAGAGAAGATGGTATAATATTGGATGGTGTTAAAGAAGATGGAACTGCAAACGATGTAGCTATTAGTGCTCCGGGATGGGGAGCATCACACTATTCAACCGCAAGAGGTGGATTAAACGTATTTGAAGCTACTTACTTTAAGTTACGTGAAGTTAGATTTGGATATTCAATTCCAAGTAAATATCGCGGACCTTTCCAAGGGATCAATGTTTCGTTTGTAGGTAAAAACCTTACTATGTGGGGAACTGATAACCCACATGTTGACCCGGAACAAGTTACAAATGGTGGTAACTTACAAGGTTTAGAAGGTGGAGCTAATCCTCCTACCAAATCATACGGGTTTAATGTTTCATTTAAACTATAAAAATTGCAATAGATATGAAAAGAAGTATATATAAAATTGTTGCCTTATTTATGGTTGTAGCTACAATGGGCTCTTGTACAAAAGGATTCGAGGAAATGAATGAGAATCCTAATGCTCCTGAGGGTGTACCTACGGCATATTTAATGACAAATGCGCAATACAGCCTGGTATCTGATGTTAGGGATAACTGGTTGAACGGAAGAATGGGATTGTTGTATTCACAATACTGGTCTCAGATTAACTATACAGATGAGAGTAGATATTTACCTCGTGTAAACGTAACTAATTCTTATTTCAATGTTCTGTATAGAGATTTATATGATTTACAGGATATAATCAATAAATGTACTGAATCACCTGATGATTATGCAATTTCAGGTTATCCAGCGAACCAAATAGCATCTGCAACTATTCTGAAGTCTTATATTTTCCATATTATGACTGATATCTGGGGTGATATTCCTTACTTTGGAGCGCTTCAAGGTGTTGAAAATACTCGTCCGGTTTACGATGATTCACAGGCAATTTACGACGACCTTTTGGTTCAGTTACAAAATGCATCTGATATGATAGATGTTGGTCAACCTGGTATTAAAGGAGATATTATTTATGATGGAGATATGGCCAAATGGAAAAAGTTTGCTAATTCATTGATTATGCGTATTGCTCTGCGTAAGGGTGATGTAGCTACAGCTACTGCTGCTTATCCTAATGCATTTTCTAGCAATGATGATAATGCACACTTCCAGTATGCTCCGTCGGGAGAGGCTGTTAATCCAATTTTTGTGGACTTTATAAATGGTAATCGTATTGAGAAGGATTTTGCTGTTTCTAAAACAATTACGGATTATATGAATGCTAATAATGATCCAAGACTTCCTTTTTATGCTTCTGAATCTTCAAACGGATACATGGGAGTTACATATGGCTTGAATAATGAAAACGCTCCAGAAGAATATAAGCTGGGTCGTTCTATTCAAGCTGCGAATATATATGCAGCTGATGCTTGGACTCCACTTATGAACTATGATGAAGTTCTTTTCATCATGGCTGAAATCAATAATGATGAGACTTCATTCCGCGATGCAATAAAAGCGTCTGCATTAAACTGGGGTGCATCTGAAGCTGATGCTACAACCTTGTCTGCTGGAATTGCTTTTGACGGACTTGAATCAATCATTACTGAAAAGTGGGTAGCAAACTATATGCAAGGATTCCAAGGATGGTCTGAATACAGAAGAACAGGATTCCCTTCATTTATCGATCTTCCCGCAGATGGAGTAGAAGTTGGTGTTGATATAGGAAGTTTAAAAGTACCCAACAGACGTGCTTATCCTACAGATGAGGAGCAGTTAAATAAGGCTAACTATACTGAAGCTGTTAATGGGTTAGTAGATCAAGTAGGGCAACAAAAAACCCCAATGTTCTGGCAGCAATAATCTTATAGATTTAATATGATATATTAAAGGAGAGCTGAGAAGCTCTCCTTTTTTTTTAAGGCATAGATTTAGTTATATACTTCTGCAACTAAATAAATATTGGGCAATCAGTCAAATACTTTGTGCTTTAGAAAAACCAAACCCCGAAAATGGGCTATTAGGCTCAAAAACGGGGTTTATTTTTTTTCAAGAATGAGAATACAAAGAATTTCATAGAAGCTGATGATTATAACTAATGAATTAAGAATACACTTGAAAAAAGTTTATATAAAAGGGCTGTCTATTTCGACGGCCCTTATTTTTGAGTATATACCAGTCAACTCCTCTTTTCTCTTATAGTTTGATGATAAAATCGAGAAAACACCATGGTTTAATAACTGATATATGCTCTTATTCAC
>JBDLIU010000337.1:0-4851 GCA_039714715.1 Bacteroidota bacterium | reverse complement strand
AGCCTAAATACCATGTCATTATTGATACAGATGGTGCTATCGACGATATGCGAGCGATATCTATGCTATTGTCAGCCAATGACATAAGAGTATTAGCAGTTAATTGTTCTCAAGGTACATTAGCGCCAGAAATGGTTTTTGTAAAAGTCAATTCCTTACTATCTGCATTTAGTCACGAGGGTATTCCAGTGGGAATTAGTGAAGAAATTAATTCTGGATTACCGGCATGGGCCTCCTTTGCCCAAGATATTCGATGGGCAAATGAAATGAATATCCAACATGTAGATTCTAAAAGAAAATCAATCGAAATACTGAATAGTACCATTGACAACTATCAAAATAAAGTTACGCTAATTGCTTTGGGGTCACTTAAAACCTATGCTGATTGGATAAAAGCAGATCGAAATGTTGTAGAAAAAATTAAGCGAATAATTTGGTATAACAATCACAACATTGAAGAAGGATTTAATTATAGAGTTTCACCTGAAAGTTTCAATTACATAAAACAAAGCGGAATATCGCTAGATGTTGTAGCCAGCAATACTGGGGATTTGATAGTCAATCAGGACTATTTAAACCATATTCACAGTACCAATTCAATTTATGCAAGCCAAATTAAAGATGTGCATTCCCAGGAATCCGTAGTCGAGAAAATCAATGACAAACATTTGCATTTGTGGGATGATATAGTTCCTCTTTATCTTACTATCCCTATTTTGTTCGAAATTGAAGCAAAACAGAATATAAAACTTGTTTCAATTAATCAGCAAATACCTCCAAGCTTTATTAATGAAACAATCGGAAAACTCTTGATTTCAGCAAACTCAACCAACAACCGAGTTTTTAAGGCTTTCCCGATAGATACTGCATTGTATAAAATGGACTATGCTAAAATGCTAAATAAAACTATTGGAAAATACGGAGTAATTGAATGGAAGGCAATCAGTATGACTAATGAAATACATGGTCATACAGGAATTTATTCCATAATCGGGGCAAAAATGGGCATTAGGGCGATGGAATATTTTAATGTAGGAATTAACAATCTGCTAGTAAAAACTTTCGCAGGGAATAAACCACCATTAAGTTGTTTTAACGACGGTATTCAAATCAGTACAGGAGCTACCATAGGGCAAGGTTTAATCACTATATCTGATAGTATTTCAGCCACTCCATCGGCAATATTTGAATTTAATAATCAACAAGTGAACATAGCTGTAATACCAGAAATTGCCGAGCAAATGCAGAATGACATAGAATATGGAATAACAAATTACGGTTTGCAGTCTGATAAGTACTGGCTTTACATTGAAGAACTTGCTATTAAATATTGGGCGGAATATGATCGTAAAGCAATTTTCGTAATTGAGAAAATGTAATGATAGGTAGTGTCATACGCCATTCTGCCTGTCACGCCTTTTGCGGAAAAGTGGCAAAAGTTCGTGCCAGTTGTACAGCGCATACACTAACCGTTATTGCGTTCATTAGATAATAAGCGATTTAATCTTAAAAAGGAAGAAAATGAAAAAAAGAATTTCTGTTTTAAAAACAATATGCTTTCTGCTTACAATCACATTTTTATTTTCATGTGCTAATCAAAAAAAAATTGAGTTTATTAAAAATCCTGAAGTTGTAGATAATCCAAATAAATCTGCTCTGTTGACCTGTTTTATAGACTTTAAAACAAAAAACGAATATGATAAAGTCACATTTTTAATTAAAGACTCAAGTCGTGATACAAAATTAGCTTATAGTTACTCCGATAAACAACAATCAGGTTATCTGATAATGCTAATGCGCCCTGATACAGAGCAGTCAATTAGCATCGAAATTACCGATAAAAATGGTAAGGTGCACCAATTACAGAATGCTTTAAAATACAAAACGCCGGCACTACCTACCAGTGATGCCGAATTTCCTAAAATTCAGATAACAATACCATATTCTAAAACACCCACCGAAGAACTAACGCTTTTTAATCCCAGGCGGCGTGCTCCTGTTTCAACTGTGGGAGCTAATGAGTTCAATAAATCATTTGGAATGTTAGTTATTGTAAACCAGAAGGGAGAAGTACTGTGGTATTACAAAACAAATTCAAGGATTAGTGACTTTGATATGCTTTCAAACGGGAATATTTCGTATATGACTCAAGATAGTAAAGTAGTTGAAATTGACTTTGCCGGAAATATTATACAACAGTGGTATGCAGCTAACCGCCCTGATGGCCCTGATGAAAATGCAACGCCTGTAGATGCTTTGACTTTTCATCATGATGCCTCCCATCTTCCGAATGGGAACCGTTTAGTATTAAGTACAGAAGTCCGTGAATTTGACAATTACTTTACAAGTGAGTGGGATGAAAATGCACCCAGAAAAAAACAAAAAGTAATGGGAGATATAGCTTTGGAGTTTACTCCCCAAGGCGAAATTGTTCATCAGTGGAATACCTTTGATTATTTGCCGTTAAGCAGGATTGGTTACGATACATTTAATAGATATTGGGTAAGGAGAGGATTTCCGGATGTTACTGTTGACTGGTCCCATGCAAACGCGATAGTACCAGTTCCAAATGAGGAGGCTTATCTTGTCAATTTTCGCCAGCAAAGTGCCATGATTAAGATAAACAAAGCAACCAGTGAGATAGAATGGATTTTTGCTGAACCAACGGGTTGGGGAGAAGCCTTACAAGATAAATTACTGGACATTCCAACTGATGGTTGGAACTGGCATCAACACTCTCCACGTTTTACTTCTAATGGGAATTTACTTTTCTTTAATAATAACAACTACCAGGTGCGTCCTTTTGATAAGCCCAAAAAGATGATAGAAAGTCCAAGTCATGTAGTGGAATATAAAATTGATGAGAAAGAGAAGGCCGTAAAAAAAGTCTGGACTTCTGAAATCCCTGGAGAAGTACCCATTGTCAGTACAGCTATGGGAAGGGTAAGTGAACTGCCTAAAACAGGGAATATACTGGCATGTTTTGGAGCTCTCGTATCACAGGAACATCTAAATGAAATGACATGGCAAAGCAGGGGAAAATATCCGCAATGGACTTTGGTAAGAGAATATAAGCACACAACTCCTGCCGAAATAGTTTGGGAAATGAGATTATTACCATTAACTGAAGACAGCCAGATTGGATGGACTTTATTTGGTGCAGAACGAGTTGAAATAATGAACGAACGCTAACATTTTGTAAAGATAATGGCAGGTGCAGTACATATTTGCAGCATCCTACCCCGCATCAACATTGGTACGGTTTGATAAGGAAGTTTTCCACAACTGCCACAAGCCATACAATTTACCGTTAGCTGTCATAATATCAATTACTTCCATTTGATTTATATTTCATTAGGCTTTATTTTGCATTAAACACCCCCATCCGATGCAAAGCAAAAGAACCAGATTCTGGCCTGAACTCAAAAGAAGAAAAGTTCTCAGGGCTCTGGCCATGTATGCAGCCACTGCATTCATAATTATGGAAGCTGCAGATATTATGCTTCCAAGATTTGGTTTACCGGAATGGACGGTTACCATGATAATCATTATCCTTATTATCGGACTCCCCATCACAGTTGTACTGTCGTGGATCTTTGACCTAACTCCTGAGGGACTTAAGAGAACAGAATCTGCCATTGTTTTACAGGAAGACAGGACTGAGAATTCACAAGGCAGAAGAAGGCTCAGGCTTAGTGATATTACCATTGCCATACTGGTTGTGATTGTGATTATGCTGGCTTACCCCAGGATCTTCACACAAAGCAGATATTCCTACTACAGGAATTGGATAACCACTGACCTCCCTCTTAAAAAAACCCTAGCAGTACTCCCTTTCGTTAACTGGAACAGCGATGAAGCATTTGCACATATGGGAGATGCAGTTGCCAACGAGATCATCACCCAGTTATCCAAGATTAAGAAATTCCGGGTCTCATCCTATACTTCCTCTTCACACTATAAGGGTGCTGACGTTCCGCTACGGTCCTCATTGGGAGGCCAGGTAAAAGGATTCACATTTACGCAAAAGATCGAGGGTAGCAGTAATGAGGACCTTAGCGCCAAAACTACGTTTAGCGCTGCATTATGGGCAAGCATTTGAGAGTTACTAGTTCATTCGAAATGATTGTGAAAAGTGTTATTGAAGCAAACCTGTTTAATTAAAGGCGTATCAGATTACTTGGGATTAGCAACTTATTTTTTTGGCAAGAACAGCAAGAATTGTAAAGAGGTTCTATCGCTCTGAATTCCTTATCTTCAAGAGTAGATTTCCTTTCCCCTCTATGCTTTATTTCAAAAAATAAGCCCTGTTATTCTTGCACCGGGGATAGCGATTTGCTATTTTGAATGCGACAGGTTCTCTGAAAAGAAAGGCAGTACCTTGGTGGCCATACGTTCCGGAATCTTGTTTAAATGATCCCCGTCATAGGCTTCAAAGACGTGATCAATGCCCATTGAGCTTAATGCCCCAGAAAAATTCACATTACTTATGCTTGCACGATCATCAAATCCGCAATCAAAGCAAACTGCATTTAATAAGTTGAGATTATCGGAATAGTCGCCCAGCCTGGAATAGAGATCATGTTCCAACCACTTCTGCCAGGTGCTGTCAATACGTGTACCGTTTTCATCCAGAGGAAGCTCTCCCATGAAGGGACTCAGTGCTGGATTGGGAGCAAATGCCATGGCCCGTGCTAAATGGACTTTTACGTAAGGACTCAGGAAAGTATTCCAAGAAGGAACCAGACTGGCTTCAATAATCTCATCCCTTCGTATATCCAGAAAGGTTTCTGCATACTCGAGTGTCCCGCTCAAGGCATATACAGCACTGAATACATCCGGATGTTTCAT
>JBDLIU010000336.1:0-4860 GCA_039714715.1 Bacteroidota bacterium | reverse complement strand
CCTGTACTACGAGTTTCAACCTTATTGATAATGTTTTCTATGTGGTATGTTGGCATTGCCCCCAATCCAACTCATTTTTTTATTGCAGGGGCATTGCTTGGGGTTGCAACAGGAATGAATTCACCAACCATATTTGCCTGGACTATCGATTTGAGCCATCGGCTTAAGAGGGGAAAAGCCATGGCAACTATGTATATAGCAATGGAAATTGGTATAGGTATCGGAGCATTATTATCTGCTTATTTATTCGATAATCAGGCAAGTAAAATACCTTTGGCGTTTAACTCCGGAGCGGTGCTTTCAGGATTGGCTTTTATATATATGCTATTTATTTATAAACATAGAACTGATAATCAATGAGGAAAAACCTGATTTTATGGATACTTTTTGTGGTAGCAACCACAATTGAATTACTTACCCAGATATATGAATGGGAAACAGTTAATATGGTTGTAAAACCACTATTGATGCCATTCCTGGCACTCTTCTTTTTGTTTTCGATTAAGCAAAAAGAAAAATTAGCATACCTGGTTGTGGTAGCTTTATTCTTCAGTTGGGTGGGTGATGTCTTATTGATTTATAAGGTTGATAACAGGTTTTTCCTCCCGGGTTTAATTTCTTTTCTGATAACACAACTCTTATATATTTATATCTTTTATCAATCGTCTGAGGGCTTTAAGCCAAAGCTCTTCACATACTCTACAGCCTTTTTAATGATCTTATACGGAGCATTGCTCGATTTACTTATGTGGAGTAAGCTTGGCTCTATGAAAATTCCTGTAGCCGTTTATACCATGGTGATTATGCTAATGGGAATTTCAGCACTCTTTAGAAAGGCTAAAGGAGCCAGCCATGTATTGGTAGGGGCCATGTTATTTATTGCTTCAGATTCAATTCTTGCGGTGAACAAGTTTTATGAGCCTATCAATGCGGCAGGTTTTTGGACCATGATAACTTATATTTTAGCCCAGTTTGTTATAATCAGTGGGATGATAAAGTTTTTTAACGCTAAGGCTAGTTAAACGCCATTGTCTAATTTATATGGTATCAATTTAGATACGTCACCTCCATATTGATGTACTTCTCTAATTATAGTTGAACTAATGTGGGCGTACTTTGGAGAGGTGATCAGGAATATTGTTTCCAGTTTTTCTGCCAGGTGCATGTTTACCTGGGCAATACTGTTTTCATACTCGAAATCAGTCGTGTTTCTAAGACCCCGGAGAAGATATTGAGCATTATGTTTATTGGCAAAAACAGCCGTAAGTTCATTATAAACTTCTACAGAGATACGGTCATCATCTTTATATAACTCATCGATTTTTTTTACGATATAATCAATTTCGAAATATCGTTTATGTTTTGAGGTATTATATCCTATGGCAATTATTATTTTGTCAAAAATATCTAGCCCTCGTAGTACAATATCCTGATGCCCCTTAGTATATGGGTCAAATGATCCTGGGAATAAGGCAATTCTTTTTTTCATAGATTATTGCTTACATACATTGATGTTAAACAGATCAAAGTAATGGTGATCCTGAAGTTCATCAAACAGGTAACCATACTTTAAAAACTTTGGTCTGCTTCCAAATGTAATGTTTTTTAAATACTTGGAAAATTCCATGTAATGTTTTGATTGTTGTCCCAGGTAACCCCATAATACGACTTTTGTATTATGCTGATCACGATCAAGCCCTTTCATGACGGTCATGATATATTTTACATAATCAGAGAATTGCTTGATATAAAACTGGTTGTAGTATTCCAGCTTATTATCCTTTGATGTAATAATATGAAGTTTAAATCTATCGATATAAATAAATATGGAATCCTGCGGGTATGATTCGAGTTGTTCGAGTACACCTTCTATTAAAATGCTTGATTGATGCACATATTCGATTTCCTTATCAGGATAAAGGTTTTTAAGCCAATTATGTACTCGTTTGTTTATGGCAAATGAATTAACAGCTTCTGACTTCTTATGTTCAAAATACATAAGTGAGTCATATTCCTTACTTACTTTACTATTGAACTTTAGATAGTCAAATAGCAGGTCGGGGTCAAACAGGTTCGAGGGAACTAGCGCGAATTTATTCCCCTTTATTCCGATTTTTATGGAATTCCAGAAACCGGCTTTTAATAAATGATGGTTGTCAAATATATCCTCGTAGACATCTACTAAATGGGTGTAGGAGCTTACATTGGCCAATATTATGTCTTCGACAAGCAGACACCGACTATCCTTTTCATCTATAACAATGATCTGGATATCCCTGTTTCCGATAAGAAGATTAAGATTATATTGATGAAGTTGATCTACATCAAACTTCTCATCTTTAACTTTTTTAAATACCTTATATTCTTTTGTGTTAGTTTTCAACTATTCCCAATTTCCTGCTGTAGTAACTTCGGTTCTAGAGCCAAATCGTAGAGGTTTTTTGTTATTAATTTCGTTGTCTTCGCTTCTTTGTGGATTCTTTGGAGAAACATCTCTAACTTCGATCACATTTACCATTAAGCGATTACGCTCAATTTTCTCAGCGTATATTTCGAATTTTTGTGGAGGATCAGTCAGGGGGATATATGGAAGTTGACTAATGTCTATATCTGGAGCGTACAACTCTTCGGTAAGCATAAATAATAATTCACCTTTAGTAATTGCGGCACCTTGATCCTTTGACACCATATCATGTACCCTGCCACTTTCTTTAGCCACCTGGTGCGTGTATTTAGCGGTAATGTTATTCGTCATACCGTATGCCTTACTACCTTTAATTATATATTGTCCGTTGGTAACAAAGTATTCCCCGAATGTTCCATCGGCAGCAACATAGACATTGTGTTTCTTCTCAAATATATATTCTCTTACAGGTATGATTTCAAGTGTGTCGATTTCTATCCAGGTGCTATCTGCACCGTAATCTAACTGTACAATATGCTCAGTTCGCTTGGTAATTGGATACTGCCCGTTTTCAATAAAATTGATAAGGGTATCCCAGCTGTTAGTATAAACACCATATACTGATTGGTAAGCTTTTTCAGCATCACGAATAAGCATAAGTTTATCAATGATCAAGGCTTCTGAATCCTTGATCGCTTTCTCTTCATCAATTGTACTCTTAATACGTAATACAAGAAACGCTCCGAGACCTATGGCTACGAGCATAAAAAAGATTGAAAAAAGACGAGTTCCCATAATTGCTAGATTTTGTGCAAGTATAAATATTTTTATAAGTAAAACATAGTCAAAAACTGCTCAATTAGGATTGAAACAGATTATTTTTTATCTCCTCTGAATTTAAGCAATTCAAGAGGATTGTTAATATCTTTAAGAATACTGTGTAATTCATCATTTGGAATCATACTAAGCATCTCTTGATTAAAGAAATCCATATCTTCGATAATAGTCACATTTTTAATTTCAGGATCTGTTCCAATTGATGGTTCCCCGGTAAATGATTCAATTTTATAAAAAAGTTCTATGGCGTGTAGTGGCTGTTTGATGAACTCAGTGTAGAATAGGAATTCTCCCGGAATCACATCCAGGCAGGTTTCCTCTCTAAACTCTCTTTTCAGGGATTCTTCAATAGTTTCTCCAAAAACCAAACCTCCACCGGGTGGAGCCCAAAGCTTGTAATCTTCCAGATTATGCTTAACAAGAAGTATTTTATCATCCTGATAACACAACCCGTTTACACGAATTCGTATTTTGTTGCCAAATTCCTCTTCTATTTTAGACATATAATTGTTTGCTTAGAAGTATCATTCAAATTTAACCTAATTCATAAAGTAATCTTTTATTTTCAGCTAATATTGGTTTATAAGTCATAACATAAAGGTATTTTAGTTATTAAATATTAATAATTTTATTAATTACTGATTGCCTAGTCCTTCTTCCATATTACTTCAAAAATTTCCCCATGTTCCAACGCAAGGTCAAGAAAATCTTTTTAAGATTTTCAACAGGTTTATTGATAGTAAATTTGACTATAGGCTTTTAGTTCTGAAAGGATATGCAGGAACAGGCAAAACCTCTGTCGTTACAGCCCTGGTTAAAACATTGCCTCTTTTTAACTATAAATATCTTTTGTTAGCACCAACAGGCAGAGCAGCAAAAGTGATGTCTTCTTATACCCAGAAAACAGCTTTTACAATTCACAAGATAATTTATAAACAGGTAGCAAATCCTAAATCCGGGCAGTTGAGTTTTAAACGGATTAAGAACTACAACAAGAATACAATATTTGTAGTAGATGAAGCTTCAATGCTATCAGAAGGAAATAATTTTGGTGAGAATGGAGTGCTCAAGGATTTGCTTGCTTTTGTTTTTGAGCACAAGAGCAATAAATTGTTACTGATTGGAGATACCGCCCAGCTACCACCGGTTGGACAATCAGAGAGCATTGGATTAAAAACAGACTACCTGCAAGATATTACAGGTAAGGAAGTGTTAAGTGCTGAGTTGAATGAAGTGATGAGGCAAAATCAGGGATCCGGAATTCTTATTAATGCTACCGGTTTGCGTGACACACTGCAAAATAAAAACCCTAAGGTTGGAATTAATACAATAGGTCATTCTGATATTTTCAGAATGACTGGTGATCGTCTTGTGGATGGGCTTAATTATGCTTATGATAAATATGGATTAGAGGAAACGATTGTCGTGTGTAGATCTAACCGTGACACAGTGTTATACAATAAGCATATACGCGAGCAACTGCTTTTCAGAACGGAAGAAATTGAAGCTGGAGATATGCTAATGATAGTTCGAAATAATTATTTCTATGTGCCGGAAGAAGCACCGTCAGGATTTTTGGCCAATGGCGATTTTGCAGAAATAACAAAGATAATCTCCTT
>JBDLIU010000335.1:0-4863 GCA_039714715.1 Bacteroidota bacterium | reverse complement strand
ACAGATACTTGGAATGGCACAGGTGAAATCTGCATTGTATGCCATACACCTCATAACGCTTTGACATCCAATGTATTATGGAATCATGAGGAATCGGCAGCAACGTTCACCCTTTATCCTGCAACTGGAACTATGAATTCAACCCCTGGTCAGCCCACTGGAACTTCCTTACTTTGCTTAAGCTGTCATGATGGTACAGTTGCTCTGGAAGATTTTGGGGGTGTAACTACTGGTACCAATCATGTTACTGGAGGTGATTTAGTTGGCACTGATATATCAGATGACCATCCTATTTCACTTACATATGATGCTGCCTTAGCAACTGCTGATGGAAGTTTATGGGATCCTACAGCTACTGCATCTGGATTGGGAGGAAACATTGACGCTGACATGCTGTTTGGACCAACAAATAACCAACTTGAATGTTCCTCTTGTCATGATGTTCATAATAATGGCCTTGGCACAGTTTTCCTACTAAGAAAAGACAATGCGGCAAGTGCGCTATGTCTTACATGTCATAACAAGTAGATTATTGTAACACAAATTACTTATATTAAAGGGCGCTTTTGCGCCCTTTTTTTTGCATTAAACTACATTTATGAACTTCCCTGGTAAGATTTTCTCGATTCTATGTTTTCTAATATTTTTAGCCACACTAAGCTCGTGCTCAAAACATGGTTATCAGGCTAAAATCACAGATCCAGTTTATTATCCAACACCTCCAGATACTGCACGAATACAGTTTCTTACAAGTTATGGAAATTCAATCGACATTACAGGTCAACAGTCAAAATTTAAAACATTTGTGGCTGGTGAAGAAAAACCACTTCCAATCTTGAAACCTTATGGATTAGCTATTCATCAAGGTAAAATTTTCATTGCAGATGCAGCAATTTCAGGATTTGAAGTTATTGACCTTGAAAAAAACACCTTTTCATATTATATTCCCGAAGGTAGAGGAAAATTATTATTACCCATTAACTGCTTTATAGATGCTGATGGCAGTATGTATGTTTCAGATGTGAATCGTAAGCAGATAGTTATTTTCAATAAGAACTTGGAATTTAAAGGAACAATTGGAGGTGATGAAAATTTCAAGCCGGCTGATGTTTTTGTATTTAGAGACACAGTATTTGTTACGGATCCTAAAAACAATCGCATAAATGTATATAATAAAGAAAGTCTGCAATATTTATCATCCTTTCCAACAAAAGCTAAAGTGGGTGATGATAACTGGCTTTACAATCCACTAAATCTTTTTGTGTCAGAAGGGAAGATCTACATTACAGATTTTGGCCATTCACGAATAAAGATTTTTACAACTCATGGAGAATTTATTGGCTCAGTTGGAAGTTATGGGAGAGGTTTTGGGCAATTAGTAAGGCCCAAGGGAATAGCAGTTGATCGCGATAAAATATTATTTGTAGTCGATGCTGGATTCCAAAATATTCAAATGTTTGATGAAAAGAATAACCTGCTTATGTTTTTTGGAGGATCTACAGGTAAATCGGGTGACATGTATCTTCCAGCTAAAGTCACCTTAGACTATAATCATTTGCATCATTTTGAAAAATATGTGAATCCAACATTCAATTTAAAATACCTCATTTTCGTGACAAACCAATATGGATCCGATAAGATAAATGTATACGGGAGAATTGAGCCAAAGTTTTAGTCACGTGAACTATGACGTACAATGGAAAATATGCACTTTGGATAGCGTTGATATTATTACTTGCAGCTTGTTCAGTACCTAACCATTACCGGACATTATCATTTTTTTTTGACGGTGTTCCTGATCCACATAGTGTGCCCCTCAATGACAAAGTTGATTCCTCAGTTCATGATTTAGGAGATTCTGCTATTACTCTTAAACAGGCTGCAGAATCAGAATTATATTATCACCAACCTTATTTGGAAAAAAGATGCAATCTATGTCACAACTTTGGCCAGATGGGTAGCCTGAATTACAATGAAAAGGAAATTTGCTATCAATGTCACAACAGATTTCAGGAGCAAAACACATTCATTCATGGACCAGCATCAAGCGGACATTGTACTGAATGCCACGATCCACACAAGGCATCTGAAAACAAATTGCTGATTCGGGCTGGTCAAGACCTATGCCTTTTTTGCCACTCCATAGATAAGGTGAATGAAAGTATATTTCATAATATCTCTGAGGAGAAATCATGCATTAATTGCCATAATCCACATGGAGGTGATAATAATACCTTGCTACAACCGGGTACGTGTTTTCAGTGCCACGATAACTTCGTAGAACAGTATAATGTTATTCATGGCCCGGTAAGCATCAATAAGTGCTCTGTATGTCACAACTCTCACAATCAAGGCACGGATAATAACTTAATAAATATAGGACAAGATCTCTGTTTCTACTGCCATGATTCTTCGCGGCTACTTGGTGATGAAACACATTCATATATAGACAATACAAACTGTACGGAATGTCACAATCCACATGGCGGAGAAGATAGATTCATATTTAGATAACTATCAAAAGGTTTGAAACCCAGAATATTTATATATGTATTGCTAGTATTTTCAGCATTTGATTGTTATTCGCAGAATAATGGAAATTCAACTGGATTCTGGAGGTTCACCTCCCTTGATGGTGAACTAAAACTTAAGAGTCTTTACAGGCAAAAATATTTCACATTAAATGACTTCTCCGAAACACAGGAGAGCATTTACTTTTCCGGAGGTTTAAGCCTCAATACTAAAAGTTACATTTGGCATCCTGACTTTTTGCTATTAGACCTGGGAGGGGAATTTTATCCTGAATCTAATCAGGACGATTATCTTGTTACTCCAGATCGGGCAGAGGTCAGAACATTAAAAGGTCTGAATATTGGTACCATCCTGTTTAATAACAAGCCAATTACTTTAAACACATCAGCTAGGTGGAACGACAGTTACAGCAACCGTGAAAATTTAACCAATATCAGATCCAAAACCTTTCAATGGGGAAGCACATTATTTATCAAGAACCGTATACTTCCAATTACCATTGGTTATAACAGTAATAAATGGGATCAGGTAGAAACAGAAACAGACCGCACTTATCAAACAGATCAAAACAACTTCGAAGTTTCCATTCAAAAATCATTTTCGAAACGCGATAGAAATATATTGAGATATTCACACAATCGATATTATCGTAGTGATTATAATCTTTTAGAAATTGAGAATATCACTGATAATTTTAGACTTAATAACCGTTATTATTTTGATGATGATAAAAGGTATGCATACCAGTCTATGATCTACTATTATAATCGATATGGAAGTCAGCATTATAAAGTATTCAATGCCACAGAAAATATCACATTCAATCTGCAAAAGGACCTTAGATTATCAGGCATTTATACCTTCTATATTCAGGAGCAGGAAGCACAAAAATCCCGTCATAATAAAATAAATGCAAATTTGGAACATAGACTTTTTTCGAGTCTGAACACTCAGGTTTTCTATGAGTATGCAGGTATTAACCATTCTGATTATAGTGAAACAAGAAATTCCACCGGATTAAATCTGCGATATATCAAAAAAATCCCCACCGGCCAGCTCAATTTGTCTTACTACTATTCGCTTTTACGCGATGACATGGATACCGATCCTGGCTTGCTTCAGATCTTCGATGAAGAACATTTACTCTCTGATGGCGAGATAAGCACTTTTGACAAACCACATGTGGACTGGAATACAATTGTGGTCAAGGATATTACAGGTACAATCATCTATCAGATGGCTTTTGATTACATCTTAATTGAACAGGGAGATTATACAGAAATCCAACGGGTCCCGGGTGGGCAGATACCTAACATGTCAACTGTATATGTCGATTATGTCTCTATCCAGACGGGATCTTATAAATATGATGCCCACTCTAATAATGTGAGTGCGAATATTTCTCTTTTTAACCGCTTCCTGGAGCTTTATTACCGCGGGCAGTTTATGAATTATAAGAACGTAGTTAAGTCTGATCTTCTTGTTTTAAATTACATCAAGAGAAATACCTATGGGGGAAAATTGTCTTATTGGAACACAGAAGTAGGTCTGGAATATGAATATCAAAACAGTACCATTACGCCCTACAAGTTGATGCGCTATTACTTGAACTTCCAGAAAAGGATCAATAAGTTTCTTTTATCATTGAATGGAAGCATCAGGGACTACGACATGCTGGAAGAAGATATCAACCGCAAATATTCGGATCTTTCCGGGAAGGCTGGGTATGAAATTAGGCCCGGGACGAAAGTGGACCTGCTGTTGGGCTATCGTCACCAGGCAGGACCAGGGATTGATCTGAACCTGCTTACTGCAAGTACAGAATTCAAAACAAATTACAGGAAACTCTACCTTACACTTGGTTTAGCCCTGTACCTGAGGGATTACCTTGGGGATACTACAGATTATTATAGTGCCTATATTGAACTAGTTAGAAGATTCTAAATAATCACTATTATGAAGAAGCCCTTCCCGTATTTATTCAGCATGATGATCCTGTCTAGTTTCTGTCTTTTCAGCCAGGAAGATACAATCGAATACAGCTGCACCGACTGCCATTCCGACCTGGTCGGACAGGCGGTAATGCACTACCCGGCTGAGGATGATTGTGAGAATTGCCATATGCCAAACGGGAATGAGCATCCACAGGATGGGGTATTGGGTTTTGACCTGGGGGATGAGATGCCTGGGCTCTGTTTTCTGTGTCATGAGGAGCATACGATGGAGAATAAACATGCGCCGGTGGAGATGGGTGAGTGCCTGATGTGTCACTCGGCTCATGGGTCCCCCAACCAGGGGCTCTTGCTGCAGGCTCCGGAATCTGCCATGTGC
>JBDLIU010000334.1:0-4871 GCA_039714715.1 Bacteroidota bacterium | reverse complement strand
ATTTGCTGTTCAACTAAAGGTGTCTTTACATAAGAAGGACAAATGGTGTTAATTGTTATATCTGTATCAGAAGTCTCTAATGCTAAGGTTTTGGATAAGCCCAACATTCCATGTTTTGCAGCCACATATGCACTCTTAAATGGAGATGCAACTATAGAATGAATGGAACCAATATTAATAATTCTTCCATATCCTTGTTCCTTCATCCCAGGAAGCAATGCACGAGTTATTCGGGCAGCTCCATTTAACATTACATCAATTAAAAGTTCCCATTTGTTTTGTGGAAAATCTTCAAGCTTTGCTACATATTGTAAGCCGGCATTATTAATCAAAATATCCACTGGATTTGACAATGTGCTTACCAGTTTTTCAATAGATTCACCGGAACAGACATCCAGTTCAAACCATTCTCCGCTTCCATTAGATTTATTAATCATCTCAATTGTTCCTTTAACAGCAGTGCTGTTAATATCACTGGCAAGTATATCAAATCCTTTCTTTGCCAAACCTAAAGCCAAACCACGTCCAATTCCGCTTCCGGCGCCAGTTATAAGAACTCTTTTTTTATTCATAATAAAATTTTTCTAATGTGAAATAATATTAATTAAGCATACTACAATTACCATTACTAAAGCTCTCGTTCAACTCTTTGTTCATAAAGTGAACGTAATTTTCGGCGCATTACTTTGTTAGATGCTGTTCGTGGAAGTTTATCTATTTGGACAACATCAAATATTTTAAATAATGGATTTAATTTTGTGCGGATCAATTTCTGATATTTTATTTTTAAAGTATCAACATTGATTGTTCCGACTGAATATACATATATAACAAGACGGTTTGGCCCACCACCTTTAGCCGGTACTGCAACAGCCGCAAGTTCTTTTACTTCTGGTTCAGCAGATAGAATTTCTTCAATCTGAATATTACTAACTTTTATTCCCCCAAGATTCATTGTATCATCAACACGTCCATGTGCACGATAATACCCACCAGGTAATTTTTCAATATGATCTCCATGTCTTCGTAATAATTCTTTAGTAGGACTTAATGGTGTACCGGCAAAATAAATATCGTGATGATTACCATTCACGAGCGATGTGGATAATCCCAAAGTTGGCGGTTTAAAGAATATCTCACCACTTTCTGTTAGTTCACCATCCTCATCAAGCAAGAGCCAATCTGAGCCTAATGCCGGAGTTGAGAACATGGCTGGAACACTTGGTTGAACAAGGGTGCCGGCAATATATCCACCTCCAATTTCAGTCCCTCCACAATACTCAATAACAGGTTTATAACCCGCTAATGACATTAGAAAGAACATCTCATGATAATTTGAAGTTTCACCCGTTGAACTAAAAGCTTTTATTGTAGACCAATCAATTCCACGAATGCAGTCACTACTTTGCCAGGCACTTACAATACTAGGGACTAAGCCCAACATTGTAACTTTTGCATCACTTACAAACTTGCCAAACTCACGTGTTGTTGGTGCTGAACTGTTAAGTGCAATAGCTGCATTGTTTAATAAGGCAGAAAATATCAGCCATGGGCCCATCATCCAACCTAAATTAGTTGGCCAACACAAAACATCCCCAGCGTGAATATCATGATGAAGATGAGCATCATTAGCACTCTTTATTGGTGTAGTCTGAGTCCAGGGTATCGCTTTTGGATTTCCGGTTGTACCTGATGAAAAAAGCAATGTTATTTCATCATCCGGATTTGCATGAACAAATTCAAGATTTGAGTCATTGATCAAAAATTTTTTCCAGCTGATATCTCCGGAACGTAAATCTGTTGTATTATTTTCATCTGCCCTAATTACAATACAAGGAGCATTTAAAGCCTGTACAACTCTTTCATAGAGTGGTATTCGTTTACCAAGCCTTATCAGATAATCCTGGCAAAAAACACATACGGGCTTAGCCAGATCAAACCTTATTTGCATCTCTTCTGAAGAAAAACTATCGGCAACAGTTACAGCGCTACATCCTGCAGCAATTATTCCAAGGTATATTGCTGCTGCCTCTACTGTCATAGGCATAGCAATAGCCACACGGTCGCCCTGTTTAACACCACGGGCATTCAAGCTGTTTTTTACCCGACCAACCATTTCATGTAACTCAGAATAGCTTAACTTCCCGGGAGCATCATTATTCCTTTCATATATAATTGCTGTTGCATCTGATGCAGCTTTAAAACAGCTCTCAACAATATTAAGTTTTCCACCGTAAAACCATCGTGGACTTTCAACACCTTTGTCCATATTCATAATATCAATGGGTTCTTGATTAAAGACAATTCCTAATCTGTTAATCATCAAACGATTGAACTCAATTGGATTTTTAATACTCCAGGAATAAAAGTCCTCATAATTATCAATATTTATTTCCGACATAATTTGGTGAATATTACTTTCTTCAACCTCATTAGCATCAGGTGACCATGCCGGTATTGGGGATAAGGATTCATCCCAATCATTAAAAGCCCATCTATGCAAATATTGATGTAATGTAATTGGCATTTCCGGCTTAAGTATAGTTCTACAAACTGCTCTCCATTTTTCCAAAGATTCTAATGTTTCTAACTCTTTTAGAGATGATATAATTTTATCTGCCTCATCTAAGGTTAATCCAAAATCTATTAACTGATTCTTATCCATTAAAATATTCCCCATTGTAATTTATCATTTTACAGTAAAACAAAAATAGTTTTAGTATTCTATAAATTTGTCATTTCAAAACTTCTTTCTGATAGCGAAACATTTCGGCAACTGCATCCGGGTTCATACCTTCGCAAATGCTGTTACAGCTTGCAATCATAAAGCCCCCACCAGGTGCACCTTGTGCAATGCATCTATCAACTTCTGCACGTACTGCTTCAAGGTCAGAATCAAATAGTACACGAACATCTACATTCCCGATTAAAACAAGGTCTTGGCCATACTTTTGCTTTATCTTTGCCAAATCCATACCGGCAATCGAATCTACACCGTGGACACCGGCAAAACCGGCTTCAACTGCCATAGGCAATAATGACTCTATATTTCCATCACTATGCCATATCACCGGCACATCGAGAGCTTCCACTATTCTACGATGGCATGGAAGAATATACTCTCTCCACATATCGGGTGAAATCATTGGACCGGTTCCAGAAGCAGCATCGTCACCTATTACAAGCACATCTGCCCCTAAGCTTATGGCTTTTTTATAGATAGCAATGCACCACTCGGTACGGATATCCAATAACTGCTGCACAAATGCCGGGTCTTCAATAAGACGTATAAAGAAAGCCTCCAAACCCATTGACATGTATGAAGCAATGAATGGACCGTTATGCGTACCGTAAATCAGACAATGATCCGGATATGTTTCACGTACTTCTTTTATTCGAATGTCATCAAAATACTTTTCAACATCATTCATTGGTGGGCTGTATTTCTCAATATCTTCCAAAGTATTTAGAACACCGTTATGGTACATACCATTTCCCCAAACTCTGCCCCACTCATCAACCCCTTCTTTCCAGGCGTTGCTCTCCGGTGGATTGCAAGTAGGCATCATAACACAATCCTGACCAAGGTTTACATAAGCGCTAACCGGATCAGATTGACCAAGCTCCTCAAGTAAGTCATCTATCCAGATTTCAAATCTCGGTACACGGTCTGCCTTACGGTGTTCAAGTGTTGCCAGTACTCGTTCTTTTGGTTTCATATATTATATCCTCATTCATTTATATTTTTTTGCTATAATCATTTATCCGTTTCATCATCTTTAATGCGTTCATACGTATAACCATAAAGCTCAAACGAACTAACCATACCATCTATACCTATTGTAAAGGTAGCGAAGTCTCTGATTTGCATTGGTAAGTTTCTAAAAAGAAAAGTGTCAAAGTGCCAATGTGACATCTCAAATTCAATAAGTTCAGATTTATATATTAGAATGCTGTCATACTTTTCAACTATAATATTTCCTATTATACTATTTTGGTATTTACCTGTATAAGCATCCAGTGGAAGACTTGTTTTTGTATTTTTAATTTGCTTTTTACATGTCTCTTCCCAGTTTTTCTCTCGTTTATTTGCCCGTTTTTCATATAAGTCAAATATTTCCTGATTCCAATCAAGTCTGCTATTATCAATACTGTTATCCATCACCTCCCATAGCAGGGCATGGCGCAACTCAGCATGATCCCGGTTTCCGAGTGCTATTACCGCTTTGTTATTTGCCCGATCAAGACCAATGATAGCGGTAAGTCCTAATAAGCTGCCTGTATGAAAATCTATTTTTCTTCCCTGAAAATCTTGTTGAAACCATGCAAGCCCGTAACTACGCCAATTTGGTCTTGTAAGCTCTGTAGTTGGATAAAAATCATAAGTAGCGGCAAGTTGATGAGGTTCAAACATTTCATCAATGCTTTTTTTTGATAACAACCTGATACTATCGGCAGTTACACCATCGCGAAGAAGAAACTGAGCCCACAAACTCATATCGTTAATTGATGACCACACCGAACCTGATGCATCGGCATTATCAGCTAGAATATCCCATCTTGCTTCTTTAAGTTCATTTTCTGCAAAAAAGTAAGGTTTTACGTGTGAATGCTCTTCTCTAATTTGACCACGCGTGCCAAATGTCTCATTCATACCAATAGGTTTCCAAAGTCGTTTTGTTAGAAAATCATCCCAGCGCAGCCCACTAATTCGCTCAATCACTAAACCTGCAATCTCGTACATAGTATTCTGATAAATAAGGCGGGTACGGAGTGGGGCAAATGCCGGTACTTTTTGAAAAAGTGTTAGCTGCTCATCCAAAGGTATATTCTGAAATAAAGACCAGAAATCAGTTGAAGGTATTCCGGTA
>JBDLIU010000333.1:0-4893 GCA_039714715.1 Bacteroidota bacterium | reverse complement strand
AGCTCCTGCCAACGGATATTAACATGCACCGGAGCAAATGGCTGCTCCACAAAAGAGTGCGGATGGAAGCGTGATGGTCGAGACTTGTTGGATGGAACAAAAAGGGTAATTTATGAACAAATTAACTCTTGACATGAAGCCTTTTCATGGAAGTAAGTTTGACTCTTCTGATCTAAAATAAATTTTAGACAATTACGGCTTGATCAGATAAAAACAGTATTTTTGAATATTGAAATATTTATAATCGCAAAAGGAGATATTCTTATTTTGGGCATTGTAAGCCCAAGGAATTTTGAGTATAGGTATATATCATAAAACATACGAAAAGCAGCTTGATTTTGTGTTTACAAAAACACGAAAAATTATTTATGTAAAAAGATTTTTACATAGACAGGAGATTCACAAATAATGCATAAAATTATTTTCTTGCCATATAACAAAAAAATAATGGTATCCAAAGGTACAAACCTAATTCGTGCAGCTATTGAAACGGGTGTACATATAAATGCTTCATGTGGAGGAGAAGGACTGTGTGGAAAATGCCGTGTAATGATTAAAAAAGGTGATGTTGATGGAGGATATTCTCAAAAATTAAGTGAGGAAGATTTAGCTAAGGGTTACCGTTTGGCTTGCCGTTCCAGAGTGAAGAGTGATCTTGAAGTGTTTATCCCAGTTGAGTCAGAAGTAGATATAAGTGTTTTAAATAAATATCGCCCCACACGAAAAACTGCGCTAATTCAACAAATCAACCTTGATGCTTTAAAAGAAAAAGGGCTTTTTATCCCGCCGGTTGAAAAAAAATATTTGGAACTTCCCGCACCCTCATCTCAAGATAACCTTGCTGACACCAGTAGGGTCATCAATTTTTTAAAATTAGCTTACGAAGAACATCGTTTGGTCATCAAGCTTCCAGTTATAAAAAAGCTTCCTAAAATTTTACGCAAGGAAGATTTTAAAATTACTGCCTCCCTTGCACGTCCTGTGTTAAAAGGTAGAAAAACCCATATTGTTAATGTCGAGCCAGGAGATACAACCGATAGAAATTTTGCCATTAATTTAGATATCGGCACAACAACGGTATATGGAGAAATAATCAATCTGGTCACTGGGAATATATTGGCTGAACACGGCGATTTTAACGGACAAATCAGCTATGGGGAAGATGTGATCTCAAGGATAATATTTGCAGAAACCCAAAGTGGCCTTGAAAAATTGCAAAAGGTAGTTGTTAAAACAATCAATAATATTATTCATAAAATAGTAAGAGAATCAGGGATTGATCGAGAAGAAATTTCAACAGTGACCATAGCCGCCAATACAACAATGACTCAGTTTTTGCTTGGGATAGAACCTGAATATATAAGAAAGGCTCCTTATGTTCCGGCATCAACACTATATCCTCCTGTACGTGCAACTGATATCGCAATCAATCTGCCAGACCACGCAAATTTGCTGATCTATCCAAGTGTTTCAAGCTATGTAGGTGGTGATATCGTGTCTGGAATTATGGGATCAGGAATTTATCGGTCAAAAGCACTGACATTATATATGGACATTGGAACAAATGCAGAGATTGTTATTGGAAACAAAGACTGGTTAGCTTGTGCTGCCTGCTCAGCAGGCCCAGCCTTTGAAGGTGGAGGAATTGAATTTGGAATGCGTGCAGCAAAAGGGGCTATTGAAGATTTCTTGATCAATCCTATTACATATGAACCTATGAACATAACAATCGGAAATATAAGACCAAAAGGGATTTGTGGCTCCGGTCTAATTAATATTGTAGCAAATCTTTTTGAAACCGGTATTATCGATAATAAAGGCAGATTTAACCAGGACCTTAAAACTGGCCGTATCCGTAATAGACAGGGAATACATGAATATGTTCTGGCATGGCAAAATGAAACCAGTATTGACAGGGATATCGTATTAACAGAGCTTGATATTGAAAGTCTTATCCGGGCAAAAGGTGCTATCTATAGTGGATGTCAAACCCTGCTTGATGAAGTAGGTCTCGGGATTCCCGATTTAAATCGTATAGTTCTTGCTGGTGGGTTTGGAAGCTGTATTGACCTTGAAAAAGCTATGATTATAGGTCTTCTACCTGAAATTAATCCTGATAAAGTCATTTTTATTGGAAATGGCTCTTTAATGGGCGCGAGAATGAGTGCCCTTACCAATCGTATTAGAAAAGATGTAACAGAAGTCTTGAAAAAAATGACAAACTTTGAGCTTTCTGAAATCTCTTCATATATGGATCACTATATTGCAGCCTTGTTTCTACCCCATACTGATATGAATTTGTTTCCAAAAACCCAAGAGCGTCTTCGAACCAGTAAATTTTCCCAAACTTGAGATCTTTAAAAATTTGAACTAAGTAATTTTGGAGGAACACTACTTAATCAACTCAACCACTTCCCTATGATGGTCATATATTATCAGAAACTGATCCTACCCCAAAAAATTGGAACCGAGGTCAAGACATTTTTTAGAATAAATCTACATTCAAATGAACTGAAATTCAAAAACCAATACTCAAGGTTTATTATCCGAAGGAGAAGTATTCAAAGGCTGAATTTATAAAAGATATCAAAAGAATACATAACAGAATTCTCATGGGAAAAGGCTTTTAGTCAATGTACCAAAACATCCAATTCCATGGCAGCCCATATTTGATATTTTTATTTCAGTCCCACCTTGCGAAGATCGTCTATCCATCGAGCAACTATGTCCTTATTTTTCCAATGGAGAATTTTTCCACACCAATCGAGAGATATTTTAGGATTTATCCTAAGAACTTCTGCAGCTGATTTACGGGCTCCTTCAACATTGCCTGTTTCAATATAAGATACGACCAGTACCATATGGGTAAACAAATCATCCGGAAAGCGCTGAAGCCCTTTCTTACATTCGGAGATTGCCTCTTCATACTGCCCCATCATCCAATAAGCAGCGCCGAGATTGTAAAAATAAGGAGCAATAGCATAAGGATCGAGACGCAATGCTTTTTTATAAAACGGAATGGCTTTCTCCACTCTGTCCGCAGCCATCAGAAACCTGCCCATAGTAAATTGTGCATTAGAATCATTGGGAAAAAATTCAACAAATCGCTCCGCTTCTGCCACCCCCTTGTCATATTGTCCTTTCAATAGATAGAGACTGCCCAATAAAGTGTTGGCAGTTTTTTCATCCAGAGATTGGGCCTTTTGTCCCAGTTCAAAGGCAGTTTTCCAAGACTTGGCAAAGTCTTTGGTCATACCATAATATATATCATTCAGATGGGTCCAGCCTAAGTAATCGTAAGCCCATGCATAATTCAGATCCAGAGCGATGGCTTCCTCTGCCAGCTGCCTTTTCAAAACATTACTTTCCTTAAGGTCGCTACGATGAACAAGTGCTCCCAATTGCAAGAGCTTTAAATACGCCTGTAGGTTGTCTGTGCCTTTTGCATACGCGTAGGAGTACTGTTTACCAGTCAGCTTCACGTTCAGGGCAGTGATAATCTTTTTTGTTATATCGTCTTGAATGACAAATATATCTTTCAAATCGCGATCATAGCGCTCGGCCCACAAATGATGTCCTTTTAAAGCATCAATCAGCTGAGCGGTAATTCGCAACCGGTCTTCGGTTTTACGAACACTTCCTTCGAGTACATAACGCACACCGAGATCCTCTGCGACTTGCTTGACCTTCACCGGCTTGCCCTTGTAAGTAAATGTTGTATTGCGGGCAATTACAAACATGCTGCCGATTTTGGAAAGAGCTGTAATAATTTCCTCGGTTAATCCATCGCTAAAATAATCCTGGGCAGGGTCGCCGGTCATATTGTCGAAAGCAAGTACTGCAATAGAGGGTTTTTCAGGTAATGGAAAAGCCATATTTTCTACCGATGCTGCTTCAATATTAGGAGATTTCTGATAATAAAATTGCCAAACAATAATGCTTACAAGAATTACAACAGCTGCAAGGGCCAATCTTGGCCATTTTTTTCGAAAATATGATGATTTTTCTCCAATCAGTTTCCCTGCATCTTCAGGTTCCATCAAAACCTTGTATACTCTGACAGGATCTTTAATATTCTTTACAGCATGTTCTCCAATGTATTCATAACCCAGCTTAAGTTTGTTCTTTATATGATCATAGGCATTTCTGGATATGCATACACCGCCAGGATTTGCTAAACCCTCAATACGAGCAGCAATATTGACTCCCTCTCCATACAGGCTGTCACCATCCTGTACCACATCACCAATGTTGACCCCAATACGGAATACTAACCGTTTATCAACCGGCAAATCAGTATTTTTCTCTTTCAGTGCATTCTGTATCTCGACAGAACATTGAATTGCATTTACAGCACTGGGAAACTCAGCAAGCACATTATCACCGGGGGCATCAACAACACGACCGGAATGCTGTTTGATTATGTCTGACATGACGACCCTGTAATCTTTCAGTGTTTTGATCGTGGAGGCTTCATCATCTGTCATGAGACGGCTGTAACCTTTGACATCGGCACTGAGAATAGCGCTGAGTTTTCTTATAACTTTTTGTTCTGTGGTCATTTGATCACCTCACGGCTATGGTTGACGGTTACAGAACTTAAGAGTTAAGAACATGTTGAATAGGTCAGGAGTGCGTAATTAATAGAAATTGTAATATCAAATCAGAATGTACGTTTAATTATCAAGATTATACAAATTGCATATTACTGGGTCAAGAGATTATTTGTTGTGCTCTAAATATAAAATCTGATTAAATATTAAACTATATAATATTTAAAATTATGCCCTGATCACACTCAATGATAATTATCCCTGTACGTAATGAGAACTATTTTTTCTCATTATTTTAGTATATTATACTTTGTCTAATTTGTTCTATTTGTTAAGGCTC
>JBDLIU010000332.1:0-4899 GCA_039714715.1 Bacteroidota bacterium | reverse complement strand
GGACCATTAATGGTCATGCTAACTGATGTCTTTGGGTCAGCCAGGTCGAAACCTGAATAGAGCTTTTTAGCATCATCGAGGCAACAGATCGAAACACCTGCATTACCAATCTTACCGTAGATATCAGGCCTGAGGTCAGGATCGTTGCCATATAGGGTTGCTGAGTCAAATGCAGTTGAAAGTCGTTTGGCTGGCATTCCCGCACTTACATAATGAAATCTTCTGTTTGTTCTTTCAGGGCCACCTTCACCGGCAAACATTCTTATGGGATCTTCACCTTCTCTTTTAAAAGGATAGATACCTGCTGTATAGGGGAACTCTCCGGGCAGGTTTTCTTTGAGCATCCATTTTAGAAGATCACCCCAACCTTTGAATTTTGGTAATGCAATTTTTGGAATGTCCAGGTGAGCCAGAGACTCGGCATGTGTTTTAATCTTGATATCTTTTCCTCTCACGTTGAAAGTATAGACATCATCTATATATTGTTTAGCTTTTTCAGGCCACTCCTCCAGTAGTTTAAGATTCTTAGGGTCGAGCTCCAGTTTTATATTTTCATAGGTGCTTTCCAGATCTAATATTGCGATCTCCTTGTTCCCTTGTGATTTTAACAGGCCAATGGATTTATCAAGTGCATAAAGATCCTGGGCAGCTGAAGCCTGGTCACTTGCTTTCTGATCATAATGCCTGTTATTTTCTGAAATTTCTGATAGATAACGAGTACGATTAGGAGGGATCACATAGATCTTTTCCGACAGTTCTCTGGTTTCATCTGTTTGTGAAACAAATTTTATGTTACTCTTTTCATTGATCTCGCCAATAATAGCCAGGTAGAGACTGTTCATTCCAGGGTCGTTGAATTGGCTGGCAATAGTACCATAGACCGGCAATTCTTCATCAGGAGTTTCAAATATCTGATGATTACGCTTATACTGTTTCTTTACATCACGCAGGGCATCCATCGAACCCCGTTTGTCGAATTTGTTGATAGCCACGATATCTGCAAAATCAAGCATATCAATTTTTTCGAGCTGCGTGGCCGCACCATATTCGGGAGTCATTACATACAGGCTGATATCCGAATGTTCAATGATCTCTGTGTCTGACTGCCCAATACCGGATGTTTCAAGGATAATTAGATCGAATTGTGCTGCCTTGAGTATCAGGAGGGCTTCTTTGATATGAGCGGATAAAGCCAGGTTAGATTGCCTTGTAGCCAACGAACGCATATAAACGCGGTCATCTTTAATGCTGTTCATGCGGATTCGGTCGCCAAGAAGGGCACCACCGGTTTTTCTTTTCGATGGATCTACCGATACGATAGCAATGGTCTTATCTTCAAAGTCAGCAAGGAAACGCCTTACCACTTCATCAACCAGCGATGATTTGCCTGCTCCACCTGTTCCCGTAATTCCAACAATTAGCGCCTCACTTTTTTGCGCATCCTTATGAACCTTATCAAGGATTATTTTGGTTTCATCTTTAAAATTCTCAGCTGCTGATATAATTCGTGCAATGCCACCATGATTTTTTTGCGTTAACAGTTTTTCTTCTCCATTCAGATTTTGTCCTGTTGGGAAATCACACTGCTTGATCATATCATTAATCATGCCCTGTAAACCCATCTTACGACCATCATCTGGTGAATATATGCGTGTAATACCGTAATTGTGAAGATCATTAATTTCCTCTGGCAGAATTACACCACCACCACCACCAAAAATTTTAATTTGACCTGCACCTCGCTTTTGAAGGAGATCATACATGTATTTAAAATACTCATTATGCCCGCCCTGGTAGGATGTCATGGCAATCGCATTGGCATCTTCCTGGATAGCACAATCAACCACTTCTTCTACACTGCGATCATGTCCAAGGTGAATCACTTCAACGCCTGTTGACTGGATGATCCTGCGCATGATATTTATAGCAGCATCGTGACCATCAAAAAGACTGGCAGCAGTAACAATTCTGATCTTGTTTTCTGGTGTATATGGTTTGGTAATTTTAGTGCTCATTTAATGTCAAATTATGTTGTAAAGATAAAGAAACTCGGTTCCATTCGCTAAAGAATGTTGATGACTGGTCAATTGGGGTAAATTTTCACAATTGTTCGCTAATAATTCATCATTTCTGAAGATTCACCACTCTATCTTTGACTAATATTAATTCAAGAAAAATTCATATTAAATTATAACAAAAAATGGCAAACACGATAAAACATTCATGGGCAGAACCATATAAAATCAAGATGGTAGAGCCGGTCCATATGACATCCCTGGAGGAGCGTCAACAAGCAATTGAAGAGGCAGGTTATAATACCTTTTTACTGAAGTCAAAGGATGTATATATAGACTTGCTTACAGACTCTGGCACATCAGCAATGAGTGACAGGCAATGGGCTGGATTGATGATGGGTGATGAGGCTTATGCAGGAAGCAGGAACTTCTACAACCTTGAGGAAACCATTCAGAAATATTATGGTTACAAATATCTTGTACCAACTCACCAGGGCAGGGGTGCTGAGCATATTATTTCTCAGATCATGATCAAAGATGGTGATGTGGTTCCTGGCAACATGTACTTTACAACCACAAAGCTTCACCAGGAGCTGGCAGGAGGTAAGTTTATCGATATCATTATTGATGAAGCGCATGATCCTGATAGCATGCATATATTCAAGGGAGATGTTGACCTTGATAAATTACAGAATGTCATTGATACTTATGGCGCTGAAAGGATTCCTTATGTTTCGATAGCGACTACGGTAAACATGGCGGGAGGACAGCCTATTTCAATGAAAAATATGCAGGAGTTGAGGGCACTTACTGATAAGTATGGTATCAAAGTAATTCATGATATGACACGTGTTGCTGAAAACGCTTTTATGATTCAGCAGAAAGAGGAAGGCTATGCAGATAAATCAGTTGCAGAAATCACTCGTATGCTTTGTGATCTTACTGATGGTGCTACCATGAGTGCAAAAAAGGATGCCATGGTGAATATTGGAGGCTTCCTGGCTATCAATGATGATGAGGTCTTTGATGAAGCCCGTAATATGGTGGTTATTTATGAAGGACTGCATACGTATGGAGGTATGGCTGGTCGTGATATGGAAGCATTGGCCCTGGGTATCATTGAGTCAGTTGATGATGAGCATATGAAGGCAAGGGTTGGACAGGTGCATTACTTAGGTAACAAGCTTATTAACTACGGTGTGCCAATTGTAAAGCCTGTAGGTACTCATGGCGTATTTCTTGATGCTAAGAGTATCCTTCCACATGTTGATCAGGATAGATTTCCTGCTCAGACATTGGCGGCTGAGCTGTATTTAGACTCAGGTGTTCGAGCCATGGAGCGTGGTGTTGTTTCTGCTGGCAGAAATAAGGAAACAGGAGAACATAACTACCCTAAACTAGAATTAGTAAGACTCACTATTCCGAGAAGGGTTTATACCCAGGCCCATATGGACGTAGTAGCCGAGTCAGTGGCGAATGTATATGAAAACAGAAATAGCATAAACGGTCTTAAAATGGTTTATGAGCCTAAGTACTTGAGGTTCTTTCAAGCTAGATTTGAGAAGTTGTAGAACAAAACTTACCGGTCGTAGGACCAGCCTGCTAGTAGCAGTACTGGCAGGTATCCTACGACCAGTATTTAGATATTATTTCCTGCTCCCACCATACAATTCATACTCCAGCAGACGGCTATCTATCTGGGCATTGAAGAATTCGATTTTACGCTTCGTGCGCAAACCAACATGTTTAGCCAGTTCCCTGTTGCCTGTAAAAATATAGCCATAATACCCCTTACATTGCTGTTTAAAGAAATCGCCAATTTCATTATAGGTAGTTTTTAAATCCTCAACCTCTCCCAGTCGTTCACCATAGGCAGGATTAAGCATTACTACACCAGGTTCTTCTGGAACCTCTACTTTGCTAAAATCACTGATTTTAAATTCGATATATTTCTCCATTCCAGCTGTTCTCGCATTTGACTGAGAAACTTCGATAGCTTCGGGAGAAATATCTGAAGCCATGATTTTAACATTGGATGGATTAATTTGCTCTTTGGCCTTTTCTACAAGTTCCTCCCATTGATAGGCTTTGAATGATTTCAAATGCATAAATCCGAAGTTTTTTCTAAACAAACCGGGTGCCGTATTGGTTGCCAGTAAAGCAGCTTCGATAGCTAATGTTCCACTACCACACATCGGGTTTACAAATGGTGATTTTTTATCCCACTTCGATGCCAGAATTGTAGCGGCTGCCAGTGATTCCAGCATTGGCGCTTTACCTGGTATTTTTCGGTAACCATGCTTGGCGATAACACCACCGGAGGTGTCATAATAAAGAACGCACTTTTCATTACGCCAGTGCAAGTAAATCCTGATCATGGTTTTGTCAGGACCGGAATCAGGTCGTTTGCCTTTGATTCTTACAAACCTGTCCACAATAGCGTCCTTTAGCTTAAGATTGGCAAACCGGCTGTCCTTTATAAAATCGTTGCTAACATAAGAATCGATATTGAAATAGCTATTGATATCGATTTCATCTTCCCATGATAGTTTTGTGGCAGCCTTGTACATCTTGTCTGGTGTAACTGCATCAAAAGCACCTACTTGCCACAGTACCTTGTTGGCAGTTCGCAGATGCAAGTTGAGGAACATGGTATCCTCAAGTGTACCATAAAGCTCTACACCCAGCTTGTGTACTTTAGTCTTAGAAAAACCAAGGCTTTTAATCTCTTCATGGAGAATATTGCTAATTTCTGGTGCACAGATAACAAAAATTTTGGCTTTCCTGATCATTCAGCAAAAGTACTACAAACAAATTATACCAATTTATCTCTAAAATGACGTATAATTATTTTGTCCGCCAGCTGGCGGATCAAGTTTAAGGC
>JBDLIU010000331.1:0-4904 GCA_039714715.1 Bacteroidota bacterium | reverse complement strand
CCTTTGCTGGACACCAGAGCTTGCTCAATTAGGCAGGGCACATAATGATGCCAATATTCTATCCATGCCCGCTCGTTTTATTAGCTTGGAAGTTGCTGAAGCCTGTGTAGATATTTTTCTCAAAGAGCCATTCGAAGGTGGGCGTCATCAACGCAGGGTGGATAAGGTGAATATTTGAACTTTAAGTTACCCGAGTTATATCTGTTACTGAATCTAGATTGATTAAGCAGGTTGTTTGAATAATTAGTCTATCCATTAGCGGATTTAGGATCTATTTATTTGTAAATTAGATAGGATTCATAAGGATTGAGGTATATTACCTAATCCCTAAATTTTTATCTGATTACACATAAGATTCTACAAAATGAAAGCTTCTGCCACTCGTATCGTCTACATCTCACTTGTTATATCAGCCATTCTTTCAGCTTCATGTAATTCAAATAAGAAAGAGTTTATTACGCTTAAGAATGAGCTAATAGAAATAAGATTTAATCCTGCAAATGGTTCTTTGGCAGGCATACAAAATTCACTTAATTCAACGGAGATACTGGATGAGGCTGATACCAATGGGTCATTATGGGAAATTGAAATAATTGGGAATGAAGGAAGTGAGATTATTGAAATGAATTCAGCTGCTACTTTCACAAGTTCTAATCCTGATGATGGCACATTAGTTATGGAATGGAGCGATTTTGCATCAATTGACAAAAAAGAGCTTAAGGTTGTAACTACAGTAAATCTTGAGAAAAACAAACCTATGACTAATTGGAGTTTTTCTCTTGAAGGAACAAATGGCATGAATATCAAGCAGATTGTTTATCCAAGAATAAATGGCATTAAGGATATTGGCAATGAATTGCTTGCCGTGCCTAACTGGTTGGGTCATCTATATCATAACCCAAGAGAAGACCTGATAAAAGCGAATGAAAGTGTTAGTACAAATAAGAAGAAAAGATTTTTCTTTAACTATCCTGGACCACTCTCACTACAGTTAATGGCTTTGTATGATATCAATAATTACGGATTGTATATGGCATGTAAGGATACTTCTGCATACAGTAAGAGTTTCTCATTGTCACTTAATAATCATGACAACTTTGTTTATGAGTTGTTTAACTATCCCCCAATGGATTCTACAAGAGGTAATTATACGATTGAATATGAATCAGTTTTTGGAATTTTCAAAGGTGATTGGATGAACGCTGCCAATATTTACAAAGAATGGGCTGAAGAACAAACCTGGTGCAAGGAGAGCAGACTTTCTAATGATGTTATTCAACCTTGGTTACAGAAAACCGGCCTATGGGTATGGAATAGAACAACTTCTGATAAGGTATTAAAACCTGCAATGAGCCTGAAACAAAAGTATGATCTGCCTATTAGTGTATTCTGGCACTGGTGGCATAATTGTTCATATGATGAAGGCTTTCCGGAATACTTGCCTCCAAGAGAAGGCAAAAATTCCTTTGTAGAGGCTATGAAGGTGGCTAATGAAAATAATATTCATGCAATTGTTTATATGAATTCATTCCAATGGGGTACTGAAACACAAAGCTGGAAAGATGAAAAAGCTGAACGTTTTGCAGTTAAAGATATAAATGGTGATATCAGAAGTCACGTTTATAACATATTTACAGGGAACTCACTTACTAATATGTGCATGGGCACTGATTTCTGGAGAAAGAAATATGCATCCTTAAGTGATAGTGTAATAAACATTTACCAAACGAACGGTGTTTATATGGATCAAGCATGTTTGAATCGAAGGTGCTATGATAAGAGCCATAATCATACTATTGGAGGTGGTAATTATTGGGTTAATGGGTTTACTAACCTTACGGATCAAATCAGGGAAAAGACAGAACATTCTAATAAGTCAGTGCTGGCAGGAGAAGGTGCATGTGAGGCATGGCTTCCTTATCTTGACGCATTCTTAACTTTAAGGGTAAGTTTAGAACGATTTGCAGGAGTGAGTAACCTGGAACCAATTCCCTTCTTTCCAATGGTATATCATAAACATGCTTTAATGTATGGCAGCTACTCATCATTGCTGGTTCCTCCTTATGAAGATTTATGGCCTGCTGAATATGCGCCCAAAGAACCGGAAGCTTTACTGAGTGAAGACTTTAACAAACAGTTTTTAATGGAGCAGTCAAGATCGTTTATATGGGGATTACAGCCTACTATAGCTAACTACAGAGACTTTCTTCCTGAAGAAAGAAAAGATGAAATAGAATTTCTGGTAAACCTGGCAAGGGTAAGGATGCAATCCCTAAAGTATCTTTTATACGGAGAGATGCTTAGGTCTCCTAAAATGGAGATTCCCGAGGAAGAAATAGATATATCAAGGTTATCGATCTATGCTGGCAAGAAAGGTCAAAGTGTTACCGTCTTTAAAGATGTAGTTCCTCTCATATACTCTGGCACATGGCATGCTAAAGATGGTAGTATAGGAATTGCGCTAACCAATATAGGAGATAACACCCATGATCTTGACATTAAGTTTGATGCTTCTGATTATGATCTTCCTCCATCAGGAGAAGTTTATTTAATTGGAGTTGAGGGCAAGAAACAACTGGGTTCATATGATAATGGAGAGATAGCAATATGTCATATATTGAGAGCAAAGGATATTTGTGTTCTTGAGATCAATCCTAACTAAACAACACAAATACAGCCCAGGATATAACATATGCTAATCCAGACATGTATACTGTCTGCAGTATCGGCCACTTCCAGCTTTTAGTTTCACGGAAAGTAATGGCCAGGGTACTCATGCACTGCATTGCAAATACATAGAAAACCATTAATGAAAGTCCCACTGGCAGGGTAAATACAGGTTCCCCTGTATCAGGATTGATCTCATTCTTCATCTTAGCTTTTAATGACTCCATTTCATTGGTAGATTGTACGCTATACAAAGTAGCCATTGTTCCCACAAATACTTCTCTCGCAGCAAAGGATGTAATAAGAGCGATACCAATTTTCCAGTCGAAGCCAAGTGGTTTAATAACCGGCTCGATCATTTTACCCATAACCGCGGCATAGGAATTTTCCAGCTTATATGATGACAACCGGGTATTGTATTCTTCTTCTGTATATGATGCACCATTAAAAGATTTTAACACATGTTCATCGGCCATATTCATTTGATCAGTAGGGCCATAGGAGGCCAAAACCCAAAGTACAATTGATATGGCCATAATTATTCTACCAGCTTCCCAGGAGAATGTCCTGACCTTTTCAAAAATACTTAGTCCAACATTTTTCCATCGGGGGAGTTTATAAGTAGGCAACTCCATGATAAGAAAACTTCTATGTTCGCTTTTAATTATGCGTTGAAGAACCCATGCTGAGACCAATGCGGAAAGAAATCCCATCATATACAGACCTAAGAGAACTAATCCCTGAACATTCAGGAAACCAAAAACATAACTTTCAGGTATTACAAGGGCTATTAAAATGGTATAAACTGGTAATCGGGCGGAGCAGCTGATGAGGGGTGTTACGAAAATTGTGATGAGCCGTTCTTTTACATTCTCGATATTTCTTGAAGCCATTATAGCAGGTATTGCACAGGCCATTCCGGAAATAAGAGGAACCACACTTTTTCCATTGAGACCCACCTTGCGCATGATCTTATCCATCATAAATACTACCCTGGCCATATAGCCTGTTTCTTCAAGAATTGCGATAAAGGCAAATAAAATGGCAATTTGGGGGATAAAAATGAGTACTCCACCTATTCCAGGTACGATACCATCTTTAAGGAGATTCGTAAACACTCCGGAAGGTAATACGGTGCCAAGCCAGTAAGAAAGCTGGGTTATATAGTTATCAATAATATCCATTGGCCAGCTGGCCCACGAAAAAATAGCCTGGAAAATAAGAAACAAAATACTAATGAAAATCAGGTAGCCCCAGAATTTATGTGTTAATATTTTATCAATCTTGTCAGTATAAAGTTTTAACCCTTTCTGATTTCTGGGCTGTTGACTTTTCTTAACTATTCTTTTAATCTTTCCATACCTGAGTGTGGTGTCTTTAGTTTGTATGGCCTGAGCTTCTTCATTTGTTATTTCTTGGTCTCTAATGAGCTGATGAAGTTTAAGATATGGGGGTAGTTCTTTAGTTTCAACCTTTGATCTTAAACCTGCACCAACCAGTTCAATAACATCAAGAAAAGCTCTATCAGGTTGTTTGATAGGGTTTGAAAGCACCTCCTTTAGCTCATAAATACCCTCTCCTCTTCGCGCATTTACTTTTACTACCGGAACTTGATACATTCTCTCAAGGTTCCTTCTTGCAACACCTCTTCCTAACCGATCGGCAAGATCAACCATGTTAAGAGCTAACACTGTTGGTATACCTAAGTCAATGATTTGTGAAAGTAGCAATAGGTTACGCTTCAGGTTAGAGGCATCAGCAATAACCACCAGAATATCAGGGTAATTTTTATTATCGGGATCAATAAGGATATCAGTAACCACTTGTTCATCCGAAGACTTGGCATAGATGCTGTAAGTACCCGGAAGATCAAATACCTCAACTTTGTCACCATTATTGAGTAAGGTAGTTCCTGTTTTTTTGTCAACTGTTACACCAGGGAAATTGCCAACTTTCTGGTTCATGCCTGTAAGCTGATTAAAAAGCGAGGTCTTCCCTGAATTGGGATTACCAATAAGTGCTATGGTCTTCTGTTTTTCGGCCATCTATTCCTGTAGTGTTATTGTGGCCGCTTCGGCTTTTCTTAATGACAAACGATATCCTTCCACATCAATACATATGGGATCTCCCAGAGGGGCACAGAATTTCATCTGAATTTTAGTGCCCGGAAGGCAGCCCATATCGAGCAGTTTTAATGCCAGCTTGTTGTCAGTAAAATAACCGATAGTCCCGGATTC
>JBDLIU010000330.1:0-4921 GCA_039714715.1 Bacteroidota bacterium | reverse complement strand
TTCGGCTAGTATTTTCGCTACTATCATTTGATAGCAACGGGATTCATATACAGGGGACTTTCACCCCATTAGATCACGCCCATGCCGGGCGTACACCAGCGCATCAACTCAGACGGGGTTAGCGTCTGCGGCCTACGGAACCATTTCCGGTGGCCCGCTGGTTATGCTAAATGTTCGGTTTCATAATTATAAATAAGCAAACAATAAGCATCTCCATTTTTATCCATGTCAAAACCTTTACATAGCGCCTCATCAAAATTCTTAACCCAAGGTTTATTCTCTGGTATCAATTCATTTGCCACACTTGAAAAGCGTATAGCCGAGCTACCTTCTGATTATGAGAAAGGTGCTGCTTTTGAGGTGTTTGCAGAAGCATATTTCGTAACCCAACCTATAACACAATCCAAACACGTTTGGCCTCAAGAAGCATTACCCCAAAACTTAATCAACAAGCTCTCCCTTTCAACGAAAGACATGGGGGTCGATGGTGTAATCGAAACTTCTTTTGGCTTGTTAAATACCTACCAAGTTAAATTCCGTACAAACAGGACTTCTCTTAGGTGGAAAGAACTCAGTACATTTGTAGGTCTGAGTGACAAAGCTAATCAGCGAATTCTCATCACCAATTCAGAAGATCTTCCTGATGTATTAAATGATCGAAAGGGTTTCTACTGCATTAGAGGTAGCGACCTTGATCGTCTTGAAAAAAGAGATTTTATGGCGATTGAGTTGTGGCTCAAGCAATGTCATGTTGAGCGGAAGTATAAACACCCACACCCCCATCAAGATGAAGCTCTGCAGGCTATCTTGAGTAGCTTGAAAACCCAGAATCGTGTCACAACAATCATGGCTTGTGGCAGTGGTAAGACACTTATTGAACTATGGGCTGCTGAACGTGTTGGTGCCAGCAACATTCTAGTCTTAGTGCCTTCCTTGGCTTTGATTCGTCAAACCTTACATGAGTGGCTGAGGGAGACAAGTTGGCCCGTTGTGTCATACCTTTGCGTTTGTTCTGATCCGACGGTTACAAAAGGTGTTGACACGGTTGTAGTAAAACAATCTGATCTAGATTTCCCAGTCACAACGGATGGTGAACAGGTTAGGACTTTTTTGACTAAACCATTTAACGGTGTGAAAATAGTATTTTCAACCTATCAGTCCGCACATGTTGTAGGCAAAGCAACACGGGGCTTAGAACCATTCCAATTGGGAATCTTAGACGAAGCACACAAGACTGCCGGGCGAGAAGGCCAGCATTTTAACTACGCTTTAAATGACAACAATTTGCAGATCTCCAAAAGGTTGTTTCTTACAGCGACTCCGAGGCATTTCGATATCCGTAAGAAGGATAAAGAAGGTGATGCGCAGCTTGTTTATTCGATGGATAAACCAGAAATTTATGGCCCTGTATCATACACACTCACGTTTGGCCATGCAGCGCAGCGCAATATAATCTGTGGATACAAAGTCGTTATTTCCGTTGTAACCTCTTCAATGGTTGATGAGTACTTCTTAAGCCACGGTGAAGTAATTGTGGAAAAAGACTTGGTTCGAGCTCGTCAGGTAGCAAATCAAATCGCTATAAGAAAAGCGGTTGATGAATATGGTGTAAAGCGTATTTTTACGTTCCATCCCAGTGTTGCATCTGCAAAGTCTTTCACTTCTCCAGGTGGAGAAGGCATTGGCTCACATCTTCCTGACTTCAAGGTATTCCATGTAAATGGGAAAATGCGTACAGCAAAACGTGACGGGCTCATGAATGAGTTTAAGGAAGCTAAATGTTCACTTATGAGTAACGCCCGTTGCCTCACCGAGGGTGTAGATGTGCCAGCTGTAGACATGGTTGTTTTCATGTCTCCCCGGAAAAGTCGAGTGGATATCGTCCAGGCTGTAGGGCGAGCAATGCGTAAAAGCTCTGACAAATCAACTGGGTATATTTTGCTTCCTCTTTATCTTGAACAGACCAAGAATGAATCAGTGGAAGAAGCTGTTGAACGCAGCGATTTCGCGGCAACTTGGGATGTGCTGGAGGCCTTAAGGGAACAAGACGAAGTTCTCGCTGAAGTTGTCTGCCAGATGCGGGAAGACAGTGGACGAGTAGGTGGATTTAATGACAGTAAATTCAAAGAGAGAGTCGAATTTCTTGGCCCGACAATGTCAATTCAGGCATTGTCTGACGCCATTACAACTAAATGTATCGAAAAACTAGGGACTACTTGGGACGAAAGATTTGGCCAACTTAAGGCATACAAAGAATGTTTCGGCGATTGCAATGTACCTGACAAATGGTCTGAAAATCCTACTCTCGGTAGCTGGGTCCAGATACAAAGGCATGCTTATAAAGGCAGAAAAGGGTTTTCAATATCGGATGAACGTATTGATAAGCTAGAAAAATTGGGATTTGTGTGGGATATCCTGGAGACTGGCTGGGAAGAAATGTATACAAAGTTGTCTGATTACAAAAGCCGTTATGGCAATTGTCAAGTCCCAGCAGGTTGGCCTGAAAACCCAAGACTTTATGCATGGTGTACAACACAACGTTCTGCATATAAAGGAAAAGTCGGGAACAAATTGGGTTCTGAACGGATTTCAAAACTAGAAGCTCTGGGATTTAACTGGGTGACGGGCAGAAGGGTAGTGCCTGATTGTGGTTGGGAAGAGATGTATGAAAAACTTAATGAATATAAATTACTGTACGGAGACTGCAATATACAAAAGGACAGGCAAGACTATAAAGAGCTACGGAGATGGTGTATAAGCCAGCGCAGTTTATATACTAGAGGGTTGTTGAAACCCCATCGAGTTAAAAAGCTAGAGAATATTGGCTTTGTGTGGAAATTGTATGATGACCTGTGGGAAAAGATGTTTGAGGCTATGACTGAATATAAGGACAAATTTGGTAATTGCAATGTGCCTCTTGAATGGCCAGAGAATCCAAAACTTGGTAGTTGGGTTGGTAGGCAACGAACGAATCACAATAAAAAATCTAATAAATTATCCGCAGAACGTATTGAAAGGCTCAATAGCTTAGGATTTGTATGGCATACCTTGAAAAATGCATGGGATGAAATGTATGAAAAATTGGTTGATTACAAAAATCGCTTTGGCGATTGTAATGTGCCAAGTCAATGGACAGAAGACAAAAAGTTCGGCGTATGGTGCAGGACACAGCGAATACAACGTAGAAAAAACAAACTGAGTCAGGCAAGAATTAATAAGTTAGAGAAACTTGGATTCATTTGGGACATGCAAGTTTCCTGGGATGAAATGTATTCCGCGCTCATTTCTTATAAAAAGCGATTTGGTCACTGCAATGTACCGCAATTGTGGACTGAAAACAGAAAGCTTGGCAGATGGTGCAATACCCAGCGGCTTAATTACAAAAAAGAAATTATGCCCCAAGACCGGATTAAGAAACTTGAAAAGATAGGATTCATCTGGGACACAAAAGGATTAAAACAAAAAAAATCATGATCCAAGATCCAAGGACAACAAAATTCAAATAACAAGAACCATACCGAACAATTGCATACACCAGATGGCGGGAAGCGCGGCGGCGCTGACGCGGCAAGCTCTTTGGCGCCACTGGTGATGCAGGACGTTAGATTTCCCGTTCACGCCATGCAGTTAAAGCAAGATCTATGAGGCGGGAAATATCTTTACCAATCTTCTTTTGAGCTCTCAACCATTTGGCATTACTGCGGCTGATCGATATTCCCATCTTCACGTTGTCAGTCCTGGGGCCTTTCGGCCCCGTCCCTTTTCTTGGCCCCCCTCTCATTCGTCACACTCATGGTTTTCTACATCCTCAACGCTTTCGGTAAAGCCACACTTGTCACAGATATAAAACCAGACAGTTGCGTTTTCCCTCATGCGGTGAAAAGTTTGTCCTTTCTTGTTGGTCATGTTTTCATTAGGTTCTGTCATCGTCTTTCTCCGTAGTTTTGATTTATCTTAACTACAGAATATATCTTTATTTGAAATACGTCAAGAAATATTTCAATATATTATTAAAATACCGTAAAAAGCTAACCAAAAAATTAACCAGACGGTGCCATGTGTCCGGGCCAACTCCCACCGGCTTTATGCCGCGTGGTTATTCTCGGCGTTAGCCTGCATGAACATGTTTCGGTGATTGTTCTCAATTCAAAGCCAAAAATATTTTAGGAATGTTTAATGTTTCTTTTCCACAACCAATACAACCTCTAAAATATTATCGAGGTAGCTTCGTGTCTAAAACAAAAATAAACAAGACTGTATTCCAAGCTTGCCAAAAGCAGATAGGAATGGAGTTAGAAAAACACGGCTACAAACCTCATCCAGCTTATCAACCCGGATGGGAGCCTTCACATCAGGAATACGATTGTAAGTGGTTAAAGAATGACTTGTCTGTTGGGATTGACGAAGTCTCAATGGGTTGGAAGCCTGAAAAACGCCTCCTTCGAATCAGCCGAAGTGTCGTCCGTCCAACTATTATTGATGCCAGTACTTCATTTCAGGACCTCCCAACTGACCCATTTGCTTTCTCGAGTTTTTGGCTGGATTATCCTTTTATTCGTTTTACTCTGTTGCCGCGTCCCCGTCGCTTTTGGCAGTTCAGGAAAATGGATCTGCGATTTCTTCCACAGGATATTGTCTCGCCTGAAGCAGTAGGTAAGGTGGTAGATAAATTCATTCTCACCTGCTTACCTGTACTTTTAGCAGCGAAGGAAGGAGAATCTCAACATCGGTATCTCGTCACAGATCACTTTGGTGTAACACGCACAGCCAAGGAGCGCGTATAGTATGTTGATGACTTTTTATGGATTATCAAATATTAGGCTAATCGGGTAAGGGGGAGGTTTTCCCTCCCCCTCCCCACACCACCTAGCAAGCGGGTCCGCACTAGGCGGTTCCCAAGAGTTACCGAGCCGTAGCCGGG
>JBDLIU010000329.1:0-4945 GCA_039714715.1 Bacteroidota bacterium | reverse complement strand
ACAACAACATTACTTGTCAATCCTGTAATCGCTGATAATACCAGACTATAAGCGGTAGTATAGATACTTATTATACCCAGTATATAACAGATTCCGATCAAGACTAAATAGACTGCCATTGAGATGTATAAATTGAGAGTATACTGACGCTTCAAGTCATTCACCAACAGCACGCCAGTCCCGATCAGATAACTGATTGGTTGTATGATTATTAGTAAACCAAGTATCCAAAATAAGGTTATAACTTCCATATATTCAGAAAAATACACTGGTGTAACAATGGCCAATAATGCACCTGAAAACAGATAGAAACCAAGACCAACAAATAGTATGATTCGTACCCCCCTCCGGGTTAGATTTCTATTCCTAGTTTGTGATACATTTGGAAACAATACCTGACCAATAATCTGTAAGAAGGCTAAGAATACGGCCTTGATCTTATCAGCAATATCATATATTGCTACACTTTCCATCCCTACAAAGGAACCTAAAATAGCTTTATTTGTAAGTATTTTAATCTTACCTGCTATGCTTGCAAAAAAAGTGGGAGGCTATCATAAAAATAATGCTTCAATATTGCTCCTTTCGGCATTACAAGCTTTACTCTATCCCTCTTAAAAATGATAAACAATGCAACACTACCGGCAATCAGTGCACCAAGACCGTTAATAATCGGAACCATCAGGTAATCATTCTCATGTTTTATAAGAATGAAAACAAGTGACAAGAATATAACTCTACTCACTAGATTAATGAGTGTAATGTATTTCATTTTTTCAAGGCCTTGAAAATACCAGACGGGGAAGATCCATTCATACAAACCCAGGTACATCATTAGATAGAACAGGGCTTTATTTTCATTAATCCTGGGAAACAGAGGGATGACCATGGTCAGAATCAGAATAGAGCATATAAATAGCAATCCCTTTAATAATAATGTACTGGTGACAATCTCGGAAATCTTATCCTTATCATTTCTATGGATAGAAATGTTCTTTGTAGAGGACAAATTGAATCCAAAATCAATAAGAATCTGAAAATATGAGACAATTGCCTGTGCAAAAATTACTAAACCATACGTCTCTCTACCCAATACTTTAAGTAAATATGGCAGGGTGATAAGAGGAACCATAATGTTAAATATCTGTAGAGCAGATAAATAAGAAAAGTTCTGAACCAATGTCATATTCTGCTTAACTGAGCTGTGCAGCTTGGAAATCTGTATTTGTATTCTTCTTTTCAATTAATAGAAATAAGATTTTCCAACGAAATTCTCAATCGGCATTTTGTCTTAAGAGAGTAAAATTTTTTGACAGGTTTGCGAAAAAGGCTTTCCAATTGAATGGGTTTATGATTAAGGCCAGATCTGCTTTCGGAATGCAATAACTACGGAAAGCAGTAGTGCCAGCCCCAGAAAATACCAGATAAGCTTCTTAGCATAATTGACGGATCCATTATCAGGATTCAAGGGTATCGTAAAGCTTTCGATTACTGTAACTATATCACTGTAAATAGTTAAATCCCGTTCACATTCCTGTTTCAATTCAAGAAGATTGAACATTTCATTATGATACATTTTGACAGTTTTTTCAGATGTAAAGATGACCTGTGATTCCTGTTGCCTCAGGTGATCCGGATTCGTGAAATATTCTCTTTTCTGTAGACTATCGAGCTTTTCTATTTCATAGTTTGTCTGATTCAATCGAGCCTCCAGTTCCAACAGTCTCTGCTTGTTGCGAGCAATTAAATAAGGTTGTGATTCCAGATAATTCACAAAGCCAGTTTCTATAATTTCAAGAACACCAGGATCTAAGATATCAACGCGAACAACAAATTGATATTTCAGTTTTACAACACTGGTATCGGACAGGTAACGTCCGTTAAGATCAATACCATCATACATTCCATCATCTTCGATATCGTATAACCAGAATGTCTTCAGCCCTCTTATTTTACTTGCATCTTCTTTACTTATATTCATTTCATTTGCAAGTGCTTCAAAGTTTTTCTCTCCGGCATAGTCGCCAAGCTTCTTTAAGCTGGTCATTATGTACTGATTGGTAGTAGCATTGGAGTGAATCAACATATCCGAATGATAGATGGGCTCTGCCGCTTTGTTCAGGATATATGCTGATAGGATGGTCAGGGCAATGGCAACTGCAAAATAATACCACTTCCTGAGCAGAAATACCAGGATCGATCCAATCATATTGATAAGTCCAAGGAATGCCTTCTTTATTAGATCGCCTAACTTTGCAAATAAGGCTAAAAGGTCAACCTCGTTCTGATTCGAAGTATTTTGGTTTGAATTTGTGGACATAATCAGATTGTTTTAATAATTAGGCGCAAAAGTACTTAATTACTTGCAACAGACTTCCTTCTTTTCAGGTAAATGGGAATATAAGAAAACACAGCTGCCAGTGCCAGGGCAATCAGTATCAGAACCACGGCATTGATATTCCTGAGGATCAGTGCCAGGCCAATGAATATAATATTTACCAGCAGAATTATGGAAGTGGCTTTTAAGTGTGATCCGCTTTGATCCAGCAGGCGGTGATGGATATGCGTTCTGTCTGCTGAGAATGGTGATCTGCCTCTCAGGATTCGCAGAATAAATACTCTGGCTGTATCAAATATTGGGACAATAAGAACGCAGAGTAATACGGCGGGAGCAGACTGGCTCTGGCTCAGGAACAATGCATCGCTCTCAAAATTCAAGAACCTGACCGCAAAAATGGCAAGGATCAAGCCAATTAGCATGGCTCCGGTATCGCCCAGGAAGATTTTATATTGCCTGCTGAATACATTGAAGTAGAAGAAGGCTGTCAGGGATGATGCCAGTATGAAGCTCATGACGGCGTAGGCCAGATGGTTATCCAGGAGGAATATGATTCCGAAAAAAACCGAAGTTAAGATTCCAACTCCCGAAGCCAGTCCATCAATTCCATCAATGAGATTAAAGCTGTTAATAAGTGCCAGGAATAATATATAAGTAATAATTAGGCTTATTGGATAGGATAGCTCTTCCACACCAAAAAGACCATGGAGCGAATCCAGGTGAAAATCACCCGGAACCAGGATGAAGAGTATTGCAACCGATTGGCCAAAGAATTTTTTATAGGCCACCATGGGGTGCATGTCATCTTTCAGTCCCACAAAGAAAATGATCAGCATGGCCGCAATAATGTATTTCAACTCATGGGCTGTGGTTATTCCTGTGAATACAACTGAAGAAACAATTACCCCTGCAAATATTGCCACCCCACCCAGGTTTGGGGTAGGATGAAAATGCGAGGTCCGGCCATTGGGATTGGCCATCAGATTCTTTACGATAGAAACCCGTACGATGGATGGAATTGCAACAGAGGTAATCAGGAAGGAGAACAGAACTGCTATACCGATAAGAACATAAGGTGGCAAGAAAACTTCATAATATTCGGTATTAAAAATCATAGTGGCTGGCTTCCCGAATTTGGCTGATCTAAAGTAGTGAATTAATCAACTCGGTTTCTTTATTTTTTTTAACTATGTTCCAGCTATATTATTGTGAAATGTTCCGCAGAATGTTCAATGCTTACAAACATCCGTAATTTTTGTACTCTTAATGCAAAACAGTAATTTCGGGTACCTAATAAAAAAACTATGATTGCTTTCCGGAAGACCCTTAAGTATTTATTTGCCAATTACATATTCATTTTATCAGGTGTTCTGAGCGCTCAGGAATCTCACCAGTTCCAATATATTAATCCAAAGCCGGCTTCTGTGATGGTATCCGGTGAAACAAATATCATTTTAGCTCATTCCAGCTATATTAATCCGGCGACTGTAAGTCCAAGCCTGATATTTGTGGAAGGATCCACCAGTGGGATACATTCCGGTGAATTGCTGCTCTCCGATGATAACAGAACCCTGGTGTTCAACCCGGATATGGCTTTTGTTTCCAACGAAGAAGTGAAGGTAATATTGGGGGATGGATTAAGAACGCGATCAGGAAATAGCATTCCGGGGTTTTCATTCTCTTTCCGTACGGCAAAGGCTGGAATAGACCGGATACCTGAAGAGGCATTTGCAGATCTGACTTTATTTACGGAGGATCAGGATATAGGTGCATTGAAAGGAAGCAGGGCTGTAGCTTCCCTTCCGCCACCCCCCATAACGATCGATTCCATTGATAATCCTTCAGACGGATATATCTTTCTGGCTACCTGGGATCGCAATATGCCTGCCTTATATGGAAATTTTATATTCATCCTGGATAAGAATGGAGTAATTGTCGACTCATTAAGGGTTGAGGGAGCGCCCTATGACTTCCAGGTTCAGCCCAATGGGCTCTTATCCTTTGCGCTGGGTGACTTTGCTGCCAATGTCCCCCTTCCTGGAGAGGAGCTGCAGCACATGGTACTGGATGAAAACCTGGCCGTGGTGGATAGTTTTAAAATGAAGAACGGGTATATCACGGATTTTCATGAGTTCAAGATGCTGCCCAATGGCCATGTGATGATGATGTCCTATCATACAATTACCTATGATATGAGCACCCTTGTGGATGGTGGGAAACCCGATGCATCGCTGGTGATCAACATTATCCAGGAACAGGACCTGGATAAGAATGTGGTATTTGAATGGCGGAATATTGATTATATCCCCATTACGGACAGTGATTTGGACCTGACAGCTTCCCGGATCAATTATGGAACCCTGAATGCCTTTGATGTGGATGACGATGGGAACATCCTGACCTCATTCCGGAACCATAGCGAGATCATGAAGATCAGCAGGGAAACTGGTGAAGTAATGTGGAGAATGGGTGGCCCCCGGGGAGAATTCAACTATGTGGGGGAACATGAAGAAAACGCTCCTTACTATCATGCCAGGCAGCACAACATTCAAAGACAGCCTAACGGCAATATTACCCTGTTTGACAATGGGCAGTTTCACCAGCCTC
>JBDLIU010000328.1:0-4954 GCA_039714715.1 Bacteroidota bacterium | reverse complement strand
ATAGTGGGAAATTCAACTTCCGTACCGTTTTCTTTACAACCAAAAGTCAGGGCAGTAATTATAAAAACTGAAAGGACTAATATTTTGTTTATCATGATAATACTAAAATTACAGGTTGGTTAAGGACATAATTCTATTCCCTTTTAACTTTAAACAACTTTATTAATTATTCTATATTATTTCTCTCTCTTTTACCCCTCTATAATGTTTCGACTTATTCTTTTTTAACCACTCCATTAAAGAAGTTCTTAATTCCTCAACTTTCTCCACGTATTGCTTTTTGTTTGGATTTTTTCCAATAAAATTGTTCATTTCAAAAGGATCGTTATTTAAATCGTACAAAGCATTAATTACATTGGAGCTTTTCGAGTATGGAATCATTAACTTCCAGCCATATTTTACAATCATAAAATTCGGAGAAATATCGCCCCGGTAGTCCCACTCGGTAACTACATATTTCCCGTGTTCTTTATCTGTTCCGTTTATTAATCCGCGTAAGCTTTTTCCATCCGATCTGTACCCACTGATTTTCAGATAATCCAGTATGGTGGCAAACAAATCGACATTTGAAACGTAGCCGTCAACCACACCTCCATTTTCTATTTCACCAGGGAAACGTATCATTAACGGAATATGTGCTGACTCCTCATAAAAAACATTTTTTTCACGTAATCCGTGTGCACCAAGCATTTCACCATGGTCGCTGGTAAATATTACTATGGTATTCTCTGCAAGACCCAGTTCGTCAAGTTTTTTCAAAATCTTTCCTACCCAATCATCAATTTCCTTAACCAGTCCATAATAGTTTGATATCATGTATTTTATATTTTCAGGATCAGAATACTCCGGATTTGCCAATCTTCCGTTGGCCTTTTTGTATGGTGAGTTTTCCATATCATCAAAAATACTTTTGGGTGGAATCATTTCATTTGCCGGGTACATATTGTAATAGGGTTCTGCCGGCAACATGGGAGCATGTGGAAAATGAAACGAACAGGTAATGCTGAATGGTTTATCTTTTAGGCGTTCGATGGCTTCAATGGTTTGTTTAGCCTGAAATGCTGTTAAAGTATGTTCTTGGGGAATCTGTAATTCGCCGTGCATATCACATTGCGGAAATTTGAGCTTTTGGGCTTTAATTTCTTTATCAGTCATTCCGTGATGTTTGTCGAGAGGATCAGTCATATAAGGCCTTTCTGTCATTTTATCATAAAGCTCACCGCCAACTAATTTTCTGTTTGGAACGTGTTCGTCCAGGTAATCCAGATGCATAAACTTTTGACCACCGTGTCCAAAAATTGATTTCCCGTTTTTTGCCTCTTTTACGGGATTTTTATAAATCGCTGCATGTGAAGTTACACTGTGCCATTTCCCGTAATATTCGCAATGGTATCCTTTGGATGTAAGTACCTCATCGAAAGTTGGCATGGTCATTAATCCTTCTTCTTCAGCGTAATATGCGTGGTTATTTGTCCTGGCCCCCGTATGTTCTACTGTATGACCTGTAAGAATAGACGACCGTGCAGGGGCACAAACTGGACAAGGAGTATAAGCATTTTTAAACCAGGCTCCCTGCCCGGCTAATCGATCTAAATTTGGTGTTTGTAAAACGGTGTTACCGGCAATACTTAATGCATCGTACCGCTGTTGATCGGTCATAATAAACAAAAGGTTGGTCTTGTACTTTTCTTTAGCAAAAGAATTTTGTGTGACCAAAAGAAACAAAACACAGGTGAATGTAATTCCGGATAATTTTTTTATTGCATTTTTATTCATCATACTAATTTTCAGAATAATTTGGTTTAGACTCACTTAATGAAATTTCCTTTTTTAGCATTTGAGTTGCCTTTCCGGTTAGCCAGAGATAGTAATCTGAGGGTAATCCCTCGTAATCGAGAAACGGACTTTCGCCCACAGGAGGATCGATTGTACATTTAAAAATACAGGTACCTTCATCCATTTCGTCAAACATTGCCACATAAATGGTTTCCACATCTGACGAAACAGCATTGTAAAACTGCCGCCACAAAAAGTCGCCTTCTAAACGTGGAATATGATTTAACGGCGCATCACCTTCACGCAGGTTGTGCCAGCTAAAGCCAGGAAAAACAACTGGCATATATTCCAATCCGTTTTGGTCGCACCAGATTTTATCTTTTACTGTGTACGTATTTTTATGATCGTCAATCCCCTCAAGTGTTCTGTACCGTCCCGGTGTCCAGGGATGTACAATGTCGGCCATTTTTATTAATTCATGAATTCTGGTATCAGGGATACAATCGCGGGTTAATGTGCGCCAACCAGTGGGAACTCCCAAAAGAACCGAGCAATTTCCGTATTCAGGATCATTTTTGAAAAATTCTATTAATTCCTGAATATCGTCCAGCGAATACTTTCGTCCATCGTTAAAACCAACTCCCCAAATGGCAACTACAACTTTGTCTATATTTGTCAGCAGGTTGTTATTTTCAGGGTTGTTAATTTGATATTTATCAACCAATTGTTTCCAGTCTTTTTTTGCATCTCTGACAACTTCTGTATTACACCCTGACAGGTCGTACATAACGCTAATTAACCTGTCATGATTTTTAGAAGCATTATAACAGTTATCAAATACCTGATTAAGGTTTGCATGTAATTTTTCATTTTTTACATTCGACACAAAGCGCTGAATAAAAACTCCGTCGATACCGTATTCCTTCATCCACTTAAAATGCCGGTCGACGGTTTTAGGATGTGCGGAACTAAACACAGAAGCCACAGCTCCATCAGCATGCATAAACGAAGTAGGGAATAGTTCATCCTGCTCAAATTCGGTCAAGTCCGGCCAAAAATCGATGGAACACATTCCGGGTTCAAATTTTCCATTGTTTTTGTAATGTTTCCATCCCAAACCGGCACCATCTCCTTCGGCATTAAACCATCCCTGATAACCACAGATTATTTTACCCTGAATAGAATTTTCAGAATTGTTTTTTTTCTCTTCAGGCAGATTCTCACCACCGCATCCAGGAACAAATAATGTTATAATTATAAAAATCATAACATTTTGCAGCAAATATTTTAATGGTTGCAACATCATAATTCTCAGGTTATCTATTTAATTTCTGTCTTACCATTTCATTCTTCCCAGTTGCAGGAATATTTTGTTTGAACTCCTCATAATAGCTACTCAGCCTCTTAATTTCGTTTTGGTATTTATCGTCGTGGATTTTATTATCAATCTCAGTCGGATCGTTTTTTAAATCAAAAAACATATTGCCAAAATCGCGGTAATCCCAGGTTTCGTGTACTACTGTTGGGTCGAGCATAATACCAAGCTTATGGTTTTGCGTTATGACTGTTGCTTGCGACCAACTTTCAGAGACTATATATTTCCGATTCATGGAACCATTATTCAGAATCATGTCAGCCATTGATTTGCCTTGAATTGGATAATTAAACTCAGGTGTTTTCAAATCCAGAATTTCAATTAAAGCAGGAAGAATATCTGCCAGTGTCACCAATTCCGCAGTTCGGGCTCCTTTCTTTATTTTGCCAGGATATTTAATGATTAACGGAATATTTAAAATATCTTCATAAACATTCTGTCCGGCAGCACATTTTTCTACCATACCATGATTTCCGACAAAATCACCATGGTCGGAAGTATAAATAATAATGGTTTCTTCTTCCAGGCCAGCTTCATCCAAAGCTTTTAATATTTATCCTACACAATAGTCAATTTCGGTAACAAGGGCATAATATGCTCCAATGTAGTTTCGCCAAAGTTGTTCGTCCTGAAAAGCTTTGTCCATGTTCCACACCTTATTGCCACCATTTCGCTGTTTTTGTAAAAGCGGCGGCAAATTCTCAGTTGGCTCATAAAAACTGGCAGGCTTTTTAATACCACTTCCCTTTTTTGTTCCCTGGCCCCACTCCAAAACATTATACATATCCATGTACTTCTTTAAGGGTGTATAGGGTTGATGTGGCCGGTAAAAATTAGCCCAACAGAAAAAGGGCTTATCGCTTTTCGCCTGTTCTTTTATCATTTTAATGGTTTCCATGGTTGTGAATGCTTCCATGGTAAAATCTTCAGGGAGTTTAGAAATACGGGTTCCCAAATCGGCTGTTCGTATTTTAGTTTCAAATTCCGATGAACCTCTGGGACCCTTTCCGAATTCTGCCCCCCAATCGGCAGCAAATTCTTTTATAAATCCATTTCGTTCTATCCAACTCACATAATTATCATCATCCGATGGCTTAAAAGCATGATCTTTTTTAACATCCCAACCCTCATCGATTGCACTGCTAACATGCCTTTTCCCAAAAGAATATGTATTGTAATTGTTGTATTTAAATATGGTTGCCATTGATACGGCATCTTCCATCACAGAGGTATGGCCACCATTAGATAACAGCCCTAATGTGCGGGGCATTAATCCGGTTAACATTGACGACCGGGAAGGTGTACACACCCCAACCGTGCAATAAGCCTTATCAAAAACAAGTGACTCCGAGGCCAATTTGTCAAGATTGGGAGTAATTACATCCGGGTGATCCTCAAAACCCATCACCTTTTTATTGTGCTGGTCAGAAAAAAGGATGAGAATATTTGGTTTCTTTTGGGACAGATCTGATCTGTTTTCTTGTGCAAAACTGATTAATACAATTATGCTGGTTAAAATCAAAACAAACGTTGTGATAAAAAATTTAGGCTTCATAAATTAAAAATATCAGAAATCCATTATTTCTTTTTCTTATTACCCATTGGCGTTGCCATTTCATTTCGCCAATTATGGTATTTATTCTTCAGTGCTGTGGTTTTAACGGGGTATTTGTGAGCAAGATTATTTTTTTCACCAATATCATCTTTCAAATTATAAAGTTCAATTACACCTTCCTTTGGCGAAACCAATTTCCAGTTTCCCTGCCGAACAGCCCATTTCTTTTGATTTCCATCCCAAAAAAG
>JBDLIU010000327.1:0-4958 GCA_039714715.1 Bacteroidota bacterium | reverse complement strand
TCAAAACCTGGATATCCGACCCCAGAGGAGCCGGTTTTGAAATAACCCCTGGAAGGGGATAAAATGCTTTGCCTCCTGAGGGGGCAAAGTTGAGTTGTCCCCAACTGATTTCTTAATCAATATTTTGAATGATTACCCCAATAGGGCTTTTGTTTGAAATCACGAAATCGATTCAATAATCCAAGCTATCTTTCGACTACCAAAACAAGCCTATAAAATCGAGCTTTGCTTAAAAAAGGTGATTACATCACCCCCGGTGATCCCTCCTGATTGAAGGTTTTGTAACATAAGCAACTGATATGATAGTGTAAAAAATCCAGTTCAAGTCTTTTATATATTTCCCCCTCAACATTATAAAGACTTCATCATTATACTCTCCATTTTTCCTTTTGAGGGTATGCTATTTATTTCGGTTGGATTTCGGAAAGGGCCGGAATGGTAATTTGCTGGGGGTGGTACAACTCAACTATTTGTTAAGACTTGTGATAAAATCTATATTTCTTTACACAATTAATAGGCTTTTGGCATTCGCCTCATCAATATCCAACATTGGCTTAATGAAACAAAGAGCAGCCCACGTGCTCCCAATTGAGGTTGAAGGACAGAGGCTGGCTGAAATAAACAAAATGACTGGAATTGTAGCCACTCCTGAACTTTGTATTTTTCATTCAAATGTCGACGATTGATAAAACGCTAATTCATAATGAAATAAAACTAAAATACTGATAAGTTGACATAATCAGCGTTAAACCTATTCTGTAAAGAAAGGGCCAACGCATTAGGGCTCGGTTTGTAAATCATTACCCTTTTCGTTAAGTTGCCTCCGGTCGGCCCTCAAAATCTTCCTTTCATCATAAAAAGGCTTTCAATCCAAGTCATAATATTAAAAAGATATTGGATATATGGAGAATCCTTTGATCTATAGAATTTGACATAGAGCCAATAATTCTGTATTTCCTATTAGATCTCTCCATCCGTTCCACATTTTTTCCAATTCTATCCATAATTCGGGGGACAAAGAATGGAATGCCCCAAGTGCCGCCATGACAACCCTGAAAGTGCTAAATTTTGTAATGAATGTGGAAACAACCTTACCCATTTTTCAATACATGCTCCAAAAGAGCTCTCTAATGATGAAAAAATAGAAAAGATTAAAAAATACCTTCCTAAAGGACTGACCGATAAAATCCTATCCCAAAGAGACAAGATTGAGGGTGAACGTAAACAAGTCACTGTAATGTTTTGTGACATGGAGGGATTCACTCCTTTGGTAGAAAAGCTTGGGCCCGAAAAGACTTATTCCATTATGGATGAGGTTTATGAAATCCTTATCCACAAGGTTCATGAATATGAGGGCATCGTTAATGAAATGACCGGTGATGGAGTTATGGCTCTATTTGGAGCCCCAATTGCGTTGGAAGATGCTCCACAACGAGCTATCCGCTCTGCATACGCTATCCATAGAGAGATGAACAGATTTAATGATAAGATAAAGCAAACAAAAAAAGACATACCCACTTTGAAAATGAGAATCGGAATCAACACTGGGCCCGTCGTAGTGGGCGCTTTAGGAAACAACCTCCGTGTTGAATTTAAGGCGGTTGGAGATACAGTAAATTTGGCATCCAGGATGGAAGGGATTGCAGATCCAGGCACAACCTTTGTGGCAGAGAACACCTACAAGCTTACTGAAGGTCTTTTTCGATTTAAGGCTTTAGGTAGAAGACAAGTGAAGGGCAAAGCGGATCCGATTAATATATATAAAGCTCTTTTGGCAAAAGAGGATCTATATCGTCCTCGGCTGGGTTTTGAACGGATGATTTACTCTGAACTGGTGGGTAGAGACAGAGAGATAGATAGGCTGGAGCTCCAAGTGATGAAGGCCATCAATGGAGAGGGCTCGATTGTTAATATTATTGGAGAGGCTGGTATTGGGAAATCACGACTCGTGGCTGAAATGAAGACTCGATATGTGATGAAACGGATATCTCTCCTTGAGGGAAGAGCGATTTCAATAGGAAGAAATTTAAATTTTCATCCTATTATTGACCTTCTGAAACAATGGGCACAGATAAGCGAAAAAGACAGTGAGGCGTCTGCGGTTAGCAAGGTGGAATCATGCATTAGGCGAGTTTATCCTGAAGGAGTAGGAGAGGTGCTACCCTTTGTGGGGGTCCTTATGGGAATGAAGCTTTCGGGCAGATACGCGGAAAGAGTCAAAGGTATTAAGGGTGAAGCACTCGAGAAATTGATTGTAAAGAGTGTATATGACTTGTTGATAAAGGCAACTGAGCTGAGTCCTCTGGTGATTGTTATTGAAGATTTACACTGGGCTGACACGAGTTCTATTGAGCTTTTGTCGTCCTTATTCCGCCTTGTAGAATCGCGAAAGATTCTCTTTATCAATGTGTTTCGTCCTAATCATAAGGAGACAGGCGATAAGATTGTTGAAACTATAAAACAAAGGTACTTTGTGCAATATACGGAAATAATGGTTGAACCGCTTGATGAGCGAATGAGTGAAAATCTAATAAACAACATGTTGAAAATAAAGGGACTTCAGCATGCCACTATGGATCAGATCGTTCAGCGTTCCAGTGGAAATCCATTTTTCATAGAAGAGGTTGTGCGGTCTCTTATTGATGAGGGAGCCGTCGTTAAAAAAGACGCCTCGTTCGAGGTCACAGAGAAAATTGATACAATGATTATTCCTCACACCCTTAACGACGTGCTGATGGTCCGGATTGACAGACTCGAAGAGAAGACTCGTAATCTTGTTAAAATTGCTTCAGTGATAGGCAGGAGCTTTTTTTACCGGATACTTACCGAAGTGGCCAAAACGATAAAGGATATAGACAAAAGGCTATCCTATTTGAAAGAGATACAGCTTATCAGGGAACGCATGAAGATGGATGAAATAGAATATCTTTTCAAGCATGCCCTTGCACAAGAGGCTGCATACGAATCGATTCTTCTACAGAAACGAAAAAGAATTCATCTTAAAGTTGCGGAGTCTATAGAAAAGATATTCAGACAACGTCTGCATGAATTTTATGGTATGTTGGCTTTTCACTACAGTAGAGGAGAGGATGACGAGAAAGCTGAAGAATATTTACTAAAGGCCGGTGAAGAAGCATTAAAATCTTCCGCCTCTATCGAAGCATTACATTACTACCAAGAAGCGTTGGAAACTTATATTAGAAGACGTGGTGACATTGCTGATCCTGAAAAAATTGCCGGTCTTGAAAAGAATATAGCGCAGGCTTTGTTTAATAGAGGGCAATATGTGGAAGCGATAGAATCTTTCAGTAGAGTACAGAGATTTTATGGTATGAAAGAATTCAAACCATCGGCTCTCGGTGTAGTCAAATTTTGCTTTGGGTTTCTGTACTTTCTTACATTTTTATACCTACCTTTTTTAAGATGGAAAAGGATTCCTTCCACTCGGGATATTGAGATATTTGATCTGATCAACCAGAAAGGACAAAGTCTGGCCGTAACTGATGCAAAAAGATTTTTTTTCGAATTAGGTTTTCAATTAAAGCATTATATTAAATTTGATCTAACCAAAATCAAAGAAGGGTATGATAATTTTGGAGCATATAGTCCTGTCTTTTCATGGTCAGGTATTTCATTTATGCTGAGCAGGAAGATTTTGCATGTTGCCAAACCTAAACTGGACAGTAATAATGCGCGATCCGTTCTCGCTTATAAACTTTTCCAATTAATGCATAACATTTTTTCAGGAGACTGGGAAACCAGTGAAGAATATAATGATGAAATGGTCAACCAGAATTTGAAAATCGGAAATATCTTTTTTGCATCCGCTTATGTAACTTGGTCCGGTTTAGTTGAAAATGAAAGGGGTCGTCATTCAGAAGTAAAAAGATTGAGAAAAAGACAAATTCAAATCGGGAAAGAATATGATCACGAATTCTCTATCGTGTGCGGGTATCATTTGAATGGAATGACCCTACTGAAGTTCCGTAAGTTTCAGGACAAATTAAATGAAGTGGATGAGGGAATCAACTATACTATAAAGACAGGTTTTAATTTGTATTTGCTGGCACAATATACATTTAAAGCGCGGATGCAAATATTAATGGAGGATATTCAGGCTGCTGATAGATCATTACAAAAAGCCAAAGAAATAATTGATGAAGTTGACACATTTCCATACTATTTGAGTTTTTTCTTTGTCTGTCGATTTGCTCGTGATCTTTATTTATTGGAGCAGTCTATAAATACGGGCAATTTTAAAAAATATTCTAAAAAGAACAAGGTTGTGCTGAGATCAGGTAAGAAGGCTGTTCGTATATCCCGGAAGGTGGCATTTGAACGGATTGAAACCTATAAACTCATGGGTTTGTATTATTGGCTAATGGACAGACAGAAAAAAGCCTGTAGATGGTGGCATCGGAGCATACATGAGGGAGAGCGCCTCGGCGCTCGTTTGGAGCTTTCCAGGACTTATTCTGAGGTGGGAAGACGGATGATTGAACCCAAAAGTAAATTCAGAGAGCTCGATGGAATAAAAGCCGAAGAATACCTGGAAAAGGCAAAAGAAATGTTTGAGGAGATGGACCTTCAATGGGACCTTGATGAATTGGACAGAATCGTTACATACCGCTAACGCATTTATTTTTATAGGTGCACCTAAAGTAATCACAATATTTATCGAATTTACTGAAATAATAAATTTCAATACAAACTGCTCTTCTTTGGTATTATCAACGTTAAAAAATTACTATGTGACCAATTCGGACTACCGAATCAAACCTTCATAATTCGAGCTCTGTCGAAATATAGTTGATTACAACATTCCCGGTAGCACCCCTTAGGTGTTGATTGTGTAACAGTATCTTTCTTGTTAGATCTAATTTCTGTCTAACTGCACACCACCATATATTGGGGTAGCCCAATATTTATATCTGCCATCATTTTTCGCCGCTTCAACT
>JBDLIU010000326.1:0-4961 GCA_039714715.1 Bacteroidota bacterium | reverse complement strand
AAAAAAAAATCGTCTAAAAATGATTTTAGACGATTTTGTTTAGAGTAGATAAAACTACTTATTATGGATTCTGATCGGAAGCTGAAATTGCATCATTTGAGTTAATTTCTGCTTCAGGTATCTGGAATGTAAATAATGGAGAACCAACTTCTAAATCAAAATATGATCCAGGAGTGTTAGGGTGGTTAGAACCATTGTAAACTCTATTTAGGCCTACTCCCCATCTTTTCATATCAAATAGACCAAATCCTTCACCCCATAGTTCAATTCTTCTATGTGTTCTTATTTCTTCCATCAATTCTGTACCTGTTTTAGTTGATGGTGTGTAGTTACTATCACGGGTAGAAACAAGATTGAATAAAGCAGTTGCTGCACCAGCATCATCACCCATAGCTGCTTTGGCTTCAGCTTCTATTAAATAGAATTCAGCAGCACGCATATATACATAGTCAGCTTCGAAAAACGTATTATCATAAAATTTAAAATTATAGATTTGGTCATCACTAGCACCAAGAATATTTCTATCATTGTGTGGACCGAACCAAGCTTTACGAACATCTGTATCAGAAACTTCTTCATATAATCTTCTGTCAACTGTTTTATGATGGCCTAGTTGGCCGGTATAACCAGGTGTATATCCCGCCGCAGCATTGAAGACAGGAGAATAAGATTGTACATGTGCCATAAATGAAGCATAGTATGTTGATTTATCAGCATCAAGATCTGCACCCCAAATCCACTCAGGATTGCTTATAAATTGGAACCCATCATCTAGAATTCCTGTTAATTGTCCTTCAGACTGAGCTTCTACAGCATAAGAAGCAGCTTTTGAATAATCTTCAGTTAATAAATAGTACCTTGCTAAAAAGCCGGCTGCGATATTTTTATTAATAGAAGTTTTATCAGGCCTAGCATATCCGTCTAAATTTACGTATCCTTCCGTAAGATCTTTTTCAATTTGTGTATAAACTTCGCCTACAGTTAATCTTGGAAAACCAGGGCCATTGACTAAATCTGCTGAAGGGTCAACAATTGGTACACCAGAATCACTTAATGCAGGTTTTCCTTTTTGATAAATTTGTATTAATTGCATGTAAGCAAAGGCTCTAATAATTTTTGATCTAGCCAAAACATAGTTTAAATCATCAGTAAGTTGTGATTCTTCAAGACCACCAACCAGACCTATAGTTTGATTAGCCCCTTTTATAACAGCATAATAAGTATTCCATATTACTGTGGTTTCTCTTCTTTCTTGAGTACGACCTGTATATTTATAATAGTCGTCATACCACCAACCATTTCCATCATTGATCATGTCGTTGGACATTATATCCATCATCAGGTCAACTGATTTTTGACCATAATCAAAGTGACCGCCATCATCTGCGACAGCGTAAGTTCTTAAACTGTTGATAGTACCTGCATCGAATGAAGTTGCAACATTCAGTAATGCTTCAGGAGATTCTTCAGCTAACCTGGCGATGTCATCGTCAGTAACAATACTTTGAAGATCTGAATCTAAAAAATCTTCACTACAACTTATCAGTAAAGCTGCAAAAACAAATGTTAAAAATATTTTTTTCATTTTAATAAATTTTTAAAAATTTAGAGTAAGACCAAGAGTAAATGTTTTCAATGCGGCATACCTAACAGCATTATTATCTCCTGCTACACGTTGCCTAGGGTCAAACCCTTGTCTGTCTGATGCTGTCCATAATCCAATGTTATTGGCATTTCCATAAATTCTAACTTTAGATATACCTACTTTGTTAGTTGTATCTTCTGGTATAGTGTATCCTATAGATATATTATTTAAACTAAAATAATCTGCTTCTTCTAAGTAGAAATCAGAGAATTGATTCCAGTTTTCTGTATTCGTATCTATTCTTGGTAGAGTGGCAGTGGTATTATCCCATGTCCATGTTTTTTCATAGTCTTTATGGAAATTATAACCAATTCCTCCATCAAAACCATCATTATAAATAGCATCATAAGCATAACCTCCTATTTGGAAAGAAAAATCCATGCCAAAATCAAAGTTTTTATAAACAAAGTTGGTTGAAAATCCTCCATATACATCAGGTAATGCAGTCTTTCCTAAAAGATACTCTGTAGCTACAGAATAACTTTCAGTAACCCCATTAGTTGGTTCTTCGGTAGCTGGGTCTATTTCCAGATCAGTTTCCCAAATTGCATTACCGTTCTCAGGATTTACTCCAACAAATTTTCTCATATAATAGTCATATGCACTACCACCTATTGTCCATCTGTATCTGCCATTATCTATATGTTCTTTATTTGGAACCATCTTTGTTATTTCATTCGTATAATGTGTAGCATTAAAATTAAAAGATAATTGCATATCCTGAGTATTGATGGCTTGATAAGAAATTAACATTTCAAAACCATTATTTTCCATATCCATTACATTTTCCGGAACAGAAGGGAAACCGGTAGATGAGGGAAGTTCTCTATTATGAATTAAATCAGATATTTTTCTTATAAAATACTCTGATTCAATAGTTAGTCTATTTTCAAATAAACCTAGTTCAAACCCTACATTGAAATTATTTGATGTTTCCCATGTTAAGTCTTTATTTCCAAAAACGTCTTTTTCAATATCGAATGCATCTCCATTTTTAACAATAGCCCATTGATCAAGGTAAGGAGCATAATTTCTGGTCGCTGTATTAGGATAGTACACTATGTCATTACCTTGTTGACCAAAACTTGCTTTAAGCTTAAGTTCATTTACCCAATCAGCATCATCCATAAAGTTTTCTTGAGATACCCTCCAGGCTACACCGGCACCATAGAAGTTACCCCATCTGTTATCAGGATGAAATACAGAAGATCCATCTCTTCTAAAACTTCCATTTATATAATATTTGTTGTCAAAATTATACATCAATCGGCTAAAGTAACCTTCTAAGTCATATTCTCGATATTCGCCAAGTATAGCGTCAGTACCATCAGGAAGGGCAAATAAATCTGGAGATAAATCACCTGTTAAGAATTGTCTTTTTAAGTCAACATCAAGATTTTTATATCCATATTTTGAAGATTCGTGACCTAATAATACATCAAAGTTATGAAGGTCAATGTTCTTCTTCCAGGAAAGTAATTGTTGATTTGTAAGTGTAGTACCTCTTCCATATTCTTCATTTAACCTACCTGCAATATCAGTAGAACTTGCGCTTCCAACCAATTTATTAGTATAATTAGTTAAGTTGTATGAAGCTAAGTCATAGCCAAAATTGTAAGTAAAGTTAAAGTCATTGAAGAAGTCATAACTAATAAACGCTTTACCTGAGAAATTGTCTCTTACTCTTTCATTTACATTTAATGTCTGTAAAGCATGAGGATTTGAAAAGCCATTGAAAGGCCTTCCGGCAACAGCATTAGGTGAAATTACATCTGCCCAGTCCCATAATTTATTGCCTCTGTCATCTGTAACAACATCTCCGGTATTATGGTCTCTTGCATAAACAGGGTAAATAGGTGCTATATTTCTAACCCATGCAAAGTTACCGGTAATATTATTAGTTAAAGTACCTTTTTGTTTTCTATTGGTATAATTAAGAGTGGCACCTGTTTTGAAATGGTCAGTTATTGAGGCTTCAATATTTGATTTTACAGTAGTTCTTTTAAACCCGGTATTAATATTATAACCTTTGTTGTCTTCATGTCCTAAAGAGAAGAAGTATTTAGTATTTTCAGAACCACCTGATACACTTAAATATGTGTTTTGAATGTCACCATTGTTATTAAATAAATAATCTCTCCAGTCATCTTCCCATAGGGGAGTTCCTCCCATAAAGTTTCCCGACGGATCTACTAATGAGGTTCTATCCCCTCCATAAGGATTGTAAATTAATCCTAGTTCACCATCAAGTAAGTCATTTGAAGCTTTGATACCTGCTTCTTCAGCCGATAAACCATTTAAAACGATTTCATTGTTTTTTAGCATTTTATGATATGCTTCAAAATATTCTGCAGAATTAGTAATAACATCATAATCTTTAATAGCACGATCAGTTATACTGCTTTTGAAATCTAAAGTAACATTCATTTTTCCAAGTTTCCCTTTCTTTGTAGTTATGATAACCACACCATTAGCTCCTCTGTTTCCATATAAAGCTGCTGCTGACGCATCTTTAACGAAAGACATTGATTCGATGTCATTAGGGTTAATTGTGGTAATCGATTCTGCAAAAGGAACACCATCAACAACATAAAGTGGGTTTGAAGAACCGTTAAGAGAACCAATACCTCTAAATCTAACAATGGGAGCTTCCCCAGGTTGACCTGAGTTTGAGAAAATCTGTACCCCGGCAACTTTACCAGTAAGACCAGCTACAGCATTACCCGATGCAACTTTAACAAATTCATCTGATTTAATTTCGGTAATTGAGCCCGTTAAAGATTCTTTCTTTTGAGTACCATAGGCTGTCACAACAACCTCATCAAGGGTGTTCGCTTCAGTAACCATTGAGACATTTATAACATCTTCAGTTCCAATCATTTTTGTAACTGTAGTCATACCCACAAAACTAAAGCGAAGTACATCACCCGTCTTTGCGGTAATGGTATAATTACCATCAAAATCTGTCTCGGTACCCTGTGTTGTACCTTCAATCAAAATACTAACTCCCGGTAGTGGTCCGGTTTCATCGGTCACATTTCCTGAAATTGTTTTTTCCTGTGCAAAAGTAAATTGCACTACAAACGCTAAAAATAGCGTCAAAACTCCATTAAACTTTGTTTTCATTATGTATTAATTTGAATTAATATGAAATAATAATAATTGGCGCGAAACTCTTAATAAAATGCTAATTGAGCAATGTTTTTATTGAAAATAATTTAATAAAAGTTAAGTATGGTTCTAAAGTCAATAATTATAATTTTAAGATACATTATTAAGGAAAGGTTGCGTATAAACTTGTCTGATATATAGGAAT
>JBDLIU010000325.1:0-4962 GCA_039714715.1 Bacteroidota bacterium | reverse complement strand
AACTATAAAGAATATGGACCAATCAACAAGATACACGAATCTTAACTTAAAAGAAGAAGAATTAATTGCCAATGGTGATCACGTACTGGTGTACTATAAAATGAAGCCCAGTGCTGATCATTACCCTAATCCTACCGGTAAGGAGGATTACATGGCTGCAGCTGCACATTTTGCAGCAGAATCATCAACAGGAACCAATGTTGAAGTAAGTACTACTGATGATTACACCAAAACACTGGATGCTATTGTATACAATGTAGATCCTGAGAATGAAGAGATGAGAATTGCTTACCCTGTAGAGCTTTTCGACAGGAACATCATGGATGGAAGGGCGATGATCGTATCATTTTTGACCTTATGCATTGGTAACAATCAGGGCATGGGGGATGTAGAATATGCCAAAATGTTTGATTTCTATGTACCTCCAAGGTATCTCGCAGAGTTCGATGGACCATCTAAGGGTATTGCAGATCTCTGGAGAATACTGGGCAGACCTGTTGTGGATGGTGGTTTTATAGTAGGAACGATTATCAAACCGAAATTGGGATTACAGCCTAAGCCTTTTGCTGATGCAGCCTATGACTTCTGGCTGGGGGGTGATTTCATAAAGAATGATGAGCCTCAGGGTAACCAGGTTTTTGCACCAATGAAAGAGGTTATCCCAATGGTTGTAGATTCAATGAAGAGAGCCCAGGACGACACAGGCCAGGCTAAGCTTTTCTCAGCGAATATCACTGCAGATGACCCTTTCGAGATCATTGCAAGAGGTGAATATATTCTAGAGCAGTTTGGTGAGTTTGCCAGTCATGTGGCCTTCTTAATTGATGGTTATGTTGGTGGCCCAAGTGCCATTACCACTGCCAGAAGGTATTTCGCCAACCAGTTCTTACATTATCATCGTGCAGGTCATGGTGCGGTTACTTCACCATCATCTAATAGAGGATATTCGGCCTTTGTACTTTCAAAAATGGCCAGGTTGCAGGGAGCATCGGGAATACACACCGGTACTATGAGTTTTGGTAAAATGGAAGGCGATAAGAGCGATAAAGCAATAGCCTACATGATTGACCAGGACTCAGCTTCCGGACCCGTTTATGACCAGGAATGGCTTGGTATGAAGCCAACCACTCCGATTATTTCTGGTGGTATGAATGCAATAAGGATGCCTGGTTTCTTCGATAACCTCGGACATTCAAATGTAATTATGACAGCAGGTGGCGGCTCTTATGGTCACATAGATGGACCGGCAGAAGGAGCGAGGTCGCTTCGTCAGGCTGAACAGGCCTGGAAGTCAGGTGCAGATGTTCTTGAATTTGCTAAAGAAAACAAGCAGTTTGCCCGAGCATTTGTATCCTTCGAGAAAGATGCGGATAGCCTATATCCTGGCTGGAGAGAAGCATTGAAAAAATATTTGAAATAACTTATTGTGAGCCCCTAAGGGGCGATATCATAATAGCCGAGGGCGTAAGCCCTCGGTATAAAAAGAGAGTAATGATATTTTGGCGCCTGCCTGCCGAAGGCATGGGCATTTTTGCAAACCCTGCCGAACCAAGTATTAGTGAAAGGTAATGATGCAAAAATGGTGACAAAACAGGAACGATAAATAGATAAAACCATGAAAAAGAAACATCCGGTTATTGCTATCACAGGCTCATCAGGAGCCGGTACCAGCACAGTTAAAGCCGGATTGTCACATGAACTAGCCCCAGCGGGGCGAAATATTTGTAGCCGTGGGTAAGCCATAAGCGCAACCCACGGAAAAGAAAGAATAAGAATAAGTTTTGGCGCCTGCCTGCCGAAGGCATGGGCATTTTTGCAAACCCTGCCGAACCAAGTATTAGTGAAAGGTAATGATGCAAAAATGGTGACAAAACAGGATAAAGAACAACGAAGTAAATAGGAAACCATGAAAAAGAAACATCCGGTAATCGCAATCACAGGCTCATCAGGAGCCGGTACCAGCACAGTTAAAGCCGCTTTTGGTGATGTAATTGTACGTGAGGGGCTAAAAGCTATCATAGTTGAAGGAGACAGCTTTCATAAATATGATCGCAATGAGATGAAAAAGAAGGTAGCAGAATATGAAGCTAAAGGTAAAGGATTAAGCCATTTTAGTGCAGAAGCTAACTTATTCCATGAATTGGCCGATTTGTTTAAAACCTATCGGGAATCCGGCAATGGCAGAATAAGGTATTACCTGCATTCTGAAGAAGAAGCTGAGCCTTGGGGTCAAAAACCCGGTGAGTTTACACCCTGGGAAGACATTAATGAAGAGTCGGACATTCTTTTTTATGAAGGACTGCATGGTGGTGTACAAGAAGTGGCACCCTATGTTGACCTGCTGATGGGAGTAACCCCCATCATCAATCTCGAATGGATACAAAAAATTCAACGAGATAGGTCAAAACGAGGATATAGTACTGAGGCAGTAGTAGAAACTATCAAACAACGAATACCGGATTATGTGGATTATATTACACCACAATTCTCACGTACTGATATCAATTTCCAGCGTGTACCTATGGTGGATACATCCAATCCATTTATTGCCAGGGATATTCCCACATTAGACGAGAGCCTGGTGGTTATCAGGATAAAAAAGGAGGTAATTAAGAAATATGATATTGACTTGCTCTACCTGAAAGGCATGGTTGAAGGCTCGTTTATTTCAAGGAGGAATACCATTGTAGTGCCGGGCCCTAAAATGAACCTTGCGATGGAGATTCTGGTAACACCAATAATCAGAAGGATGTTGGATTTAAGATTTGCGTAATACACTTCTGTGGTGTCGGGAGTTACCTCCTGACACTTAATTAGTTCATCTTTTGGCGTGTGGTAACACCTGACAGCACACTGGCTGTTGGATTTGAGGTTTGCGTAATAGAGATGCTAGACAATAGATACGATATTATTGTTTTTTGTACTTATACAAATCCATTTTTCTCAATAAATCATCAAATCTTGGATCATCGCGTAGAGGGTCAAAAGCCGGATCGACTAAAATATACACCATAGGGCCAACTTTATCATTAATACCCTTATAGCAAAGTCTAAAACCTTCATCTAAAGAATTGTAATTAAAATTCCAATTCCAATTCACATCAAAACCGTCTACTCTATTATTACGTTGTCTATACCAGGCTTTATGGAAAGCCTCTATGCCTGATTGCTCATATACCTCAAAAGGGGCATTTTTTGATACTTCATGTAGTTTTAATTCATTTATGTATTCCTTATAGTGTTTATTTTTATACAATAGCCAACCCCGCATTTCATTTTTCACTCTCTCAAAGCTTACATTGTCATTTAAAAAATCAAGGCCATCTTTATAATTCCTTGAGAAATCATACAATCGGAGTGTCATAAATTGTATTTCTTCATCAAGCGGATTAAGTGCAAATGCCTTTTTTGCATAGTATAACCCGGAATCTGCTTCATTAACACAGGCTAGAAATAATCCATAATGATAATAAGTCAGACTGTTATTCGGGTTAATAGAAAGTGATTTTCTATAAAGTGTTCTTGCTTTTTCCCATTCCCAATCTTTAGTCCTCGCAATATATGCCAGCACAAAATACCCTTCAGAATTTTCAGGGTCTAATTTTATAGCTAATTCAGCATATTTTTCAGAATTTTCCCAGGGGCTTTCAACATAATCAAATCCGAAATAACCACTTATGGCATACAAATATGATAAGCCGGAATATGCTTTGGAAAAATCAGGATTAAATGAAACTGCTTGTTTGTAATAGTCTATCGCTTTTAGCATATTTTCTTTTGAATATCCACGAACTCCATGTCCATAATATTTGGCTAAAAAGTATAGATCCTGAACTTCCGGGCTTACTTCGATTAATCTTTCTTTGTTTCTGGTTTCATTAAACATCTCTGCTAAGTCACCGGCAATTTCATCCTGTATGGCGAGAATACTTGTCATTTCTTTGTCTTCAGAATATGTCCATATACTCGACCCATCTTTTGAATCAATTAACTGTGCGGCAACTCGTACAATATCTCCTTCTTGCTGAATACTGCCTTCCAGAAGGTACTGAACACCGAGTGTTTTCCCAATGGAGATAAGATCAGTACTTTTACCTTTGAAAGAAAACGATGATGTTTGCCCAACTACAGTAAGACCTGCCAGTGTTTTTAAATCGTTGATAATTTCAGAGGCTATCCCATTGCCTAGATATTCTTTATCTTGTGTTGGGCTTAAATCCTTAAATGGTAGTACGGCTATTGACTTATTTTCCAATTTTAGTTCTTCCGGACTGGTTGACGGCCACGGCTTAAAAATGTAGAGTAGTACAGCAATCAAAACCAAGGCAGTAAATAAGAGTAGAACAGGTTTCTTTTTATTAGTAGTTTGAACGTTGGATGAGGCTTCAGTTCTATTTTCAATTAATGTGTTTGTAGGATTTTTAACACTGGATATAATCTCTTTTATGCCATTCGCTACTTTATTTATCTGGTTTCGATAAATTGTCTTATTGAGGTTTTCTTCAGGGTGTTCTTCAACTGATCTTAAGGATCTGTTAACGCCTGGAGACTTGTAAATAAAATCAATGGAACGCATTACACCACCTACCTCTTTTTCATATAATTCTTTATCCACCTGATCAATCTCATGAATCTTAACGGGTAGAATTCGCTTTGTCACATTTCCATTGCTCAGCTTTATGTCAAGCCCGGGCTTATCCTGTACAGCGAAGTCTCGAAAAGCAATGAATTCCTTTTGCCAGGCGAAGCAATTGGGATCACAATAAGTTTGTGAGATAATGGGGATGAATATGAGGGCCTTTACTTTTTTATCTAATGAAAGATCAACATCATGGGTTTCTAAAAGGCCATCGTGAGGGTTCTCATCGAAGTAAATGGATATATCCTCCTTAAAAGTGGCATCAATCTCATTTTTTAATGTATTAACAAATTCGGTAACCCAACCATCATACTTGTTATCGT
>JBDLIU010000324.1:0-4970 GCA_039714715.1 Bacteroidota bacterium | reverse complement strand
GGTTACTGGAGTACCAAGAAAAATAACAACACGGAATTTTCTGAGGGCTGGCGAATCAGAAAAGGATGTGTACCATAACTGTGGAACTATCCCAATTTCACTCAACTTAGCAAATATCTCATCGATGGTTAATTTACCATTGTCAAAGTCCAGGGAAAATACTGATTGGCTTTGCCATGTTTTATTAGATCTGAATCCTTCGAATAGTCCTCCACTCCATGTTAGGCTGTAGGGCGAGGTGACTATTTGAGAAAAATGGGATATTGTTATTCCGGTCTGAATTGTAAGGTTGCGAGTTATTGTTTTTTTCTCGTCTTCATTCGGTTTAGATCTCCATGTTCTGGGATCGATTGTGATTTCATACTTGACCTCACCTGAAGTTTGTTCATTGTTATACATGTTAAAAAAAGATCCTCCCAAATTTCACTGAAGGTGCCAGTTACTTTAAGGGAGGCCTAAAAATCCTATATGAACTTCTGTCTATGGCACCTTCATAGACTATGTTCAAGTAAATGGTAAGGAATTACGGAGAGAAAGTCAAGCCTAAATTCTTTTTTTGCTATTTTCAACCTTTGCAGATATCTGCAAAGGTTATATATTTTAATGATATGCCAGAAAAAGATACTATTGTCAAGGTAACTCCTTCTCTTTTGATCCCTAACAAAACAAAGCTTGAAATCTATCAAGTCCCTGCAAACTATGAAGAGATAAAACTGAATATTGAGAAACATGGGATTCTTGAACCATTATTGGTGAATAAGAAAACCAATGTGGTTATCTCTGGTAATCTGAGGCTACAAATTGCCATTGAGCTTGGGTTAGAAGAAATCCCTGTCATTTTCCAGATAGTTGATGAAAAGGAGATGAATGTAAAATCAATCTCAACTAATCAACAGAGGGTCAAATCATACTCTGACATATTAAAAGAGATTGAATTCTTTGAAAAGCAATATCCTGTAACAAAGGGACAAAGGACAGATTTAAACCCTGAACTTAAAAAGATAAAAAAAGAGCGAGATGCATTTTTGAAAAAACATTCCAGGACAACAAGGGAAAAGGTTAAGGCAATCGCCTCACTTGGGGAAGAACTTTTTGGGAAAGAATCTGATGAATTCAAAGGATTATTCAAATCCCTGGATAATGGAAAGACTACGTTAAATGGATTATTTCAGCACCTTGATGATTTGACCAAGAGAAAACAGAATGCCCTTGTAATTCCAGAGAAGTTTGAGATATTGAGAGAAAAGACTAAGATATACAATCAGTCCAGTGAAAACATGTCGCAGGTTGAAGATGGTTCTGTTAATGCAATAATTACATCACCTCCATATCTTCAAATGAGAGTTTATGGGAACGGTGAAGATGAACTTGGACAAGAAAATGAAATCGAGGTTTATCTTTTGAACCTTATGAAGGTGTTTAAGGAATGTTATAGGGTCCTGGATGACAAAGGCTCATTATTTGTAAATATTAACGATTGTGTTCTTGGAGGACAGTATCAGGCAGTACCACATTATTTTGTTATTGAAATGCTTAAGCTTGGGTGGATATTGAATGACGAAATTCTTTGGATTAAACAAAATCCAACATACACAAGAGGCAAACGAAGTGTTAGATCCCATGAACCGATCTTCCATTTTGTAAAAACATCTGACTTTTATTATAATGACAGTTGGCTAAAGGATATCTCTGATGAGGAAGCAAGATTAGCTTATGGTCTAGCGAAATCAAGTCCAAAAGTAAAATCTGGAATAGATATGAGAGATGGTGTCCTAAAGACTAATGTATCCAGCACAGCCGAATTGAGAAAAAAATGTAAGGAAGAAGGATTTCACCTGACCCACAGTGCAACATTTCCTCTTGATGTTCCTGCTATATGTGGATTACTATCTACCAAAGAAGGAGATACTATATTAGATTGCTTTACAGGAACTTCAACAGTTGGAGAATTTTCACTTTCTTTTAACAGGAGATTCATAGGATATGATATGAATCCTGAGTTTATCAAAGCTTCTGAAGTAAGACTACACAAGTATGAGAACTACTATATTCCATCGGGGACTTGGGAACTTATATCCAAGAAGGCTAGATTTAATCTCGAAAATCTGAAAGAACAAACATATGATATCAAGACTGCCTTAGAAATGGAAAGGACAAAACCTGTCCCTCCAGAGTTAAAAAAATCATTTGGAACTTTCTCCAAGGCATATAATGATTGCTTCAGAGTAATTCAACAAATGTGATAATACTCATATTTCACATATTCCTAGCCATATTGATCATTACAAAATAATCATGCCCAGGCTTCACCAGGTGAGTCTAGAGAGTCTTTCGGGAGGTAACCAATGGATATACTGTTCTGGACTATAATACTTTTGTACTACCGTCGGAAGTGAATGACTTACGACTCATTTTTTTTCATTTATTAGAATAATACTATTACAATGCTTTCAAAAGATCATTCATTCTAATTGATGGTGGCTGATTTACTGCAAATGCCAATATTTTGTATTTAAGTCAAATATTTCTTGAGCGCTGAATGGCCCAATTAATGAGGTGATTATATTTATCCCAATATTTAGAAATGAACCTCCATGGATGGGGTCTAACCAAAGTCTCTTGTTTTGCGGTATTTTGGCATTATTCAGCCATTCTTCCCAATGGTTTTCAAACAGATCAAATTGTTCCTGGTAATCTATCGGCTTTTTCTGAAGCATCTTATCACAATCCTTTATAGCACCATCCAAATACTTTACTGCTTGCCTGACATTTGGATCATTACCGTTAGGGATGTTTTCCAAAGTTCTTCCAAACATTACAAACAAGATTTCGCTCTTTTCAAAATCACCTTCGTTTTTCTGTTCAATTGTTTTTGCTGATCTCAATAAATCTTTTGTCAAAGCATGGGAATATTCAGGAGTTGGTATCACAAAACCAAGCTGATTCTTGAATTCAATTATTGATTCTAATTTTTGATTAGATTTATTCATTATTACAAGATCGTGCCTATTCAGATTCGAGCCTGTCCACTCCCTGATTAAAAGACATTCCCTTCCAATTTGCAAGTTCAATAGCCAGGCAATTTTATCACGCAATACTCCCTCCACTTTGGTTGTAAGGGCCAAAAAAGCAAGTTCGTTTTTTTCAAAACTGTGTTGAATGTCCGCTGGAAACAAACTTGATAAATTACTTAGATGTGGCATTTATTAAAATATTAGGGTTTAGGATTTGTTATGTAATACTGGAGAGAATCTTTTACATATACAAGTTTCAAATTCCTAAATCAAGATCCCCTAAAAGTTGAAGCCTGAAATTAATGGAAGAAACGGAAGCATTGACTACCTCGCGCCAGCAAGATTGAATATGACTTACATAGTTTAATAACAGGTACTTTACATTGATTTGAGATTGTCAATCAACTCTGGCTACAGGTGGTCAAGGGCATCGGCTTTTCCACTAATGCGCCAAAGTTGAATTAATTAGTACTACGATATCTGTGGTGATAATCTATTAAAGTTTTTGTAGGTAATTTTCCATTAAGTCCATTCAATATATTTAATTCATTGAAAATATCAGTCTTTAGGTTTCCTACTAAATTATCAACTTGTTCAGTGGCTAGATCCTGTTGCATTTCTTTACAGAATTGAGACCATATACCCAATATACTATTTCTAGCTGTGCTTAAAATGAGGCTGCCCGTATTTTTTTCAGTGAGTTTCCCTTCTGCCTTGAGCTGCTCGTCTTCCAACAATTTTTCGTAATTATTAATAATATCCATTATGCTCTTAATATCTTTATTTTGCTGCCAGGCTTCTATAATTTTTCTTCCAGATATTACTATGCAGACAACAATTTTTCCTATTTCAGGCATTGCCATAATTAATATATTTTTGAATTTGCTTTTTCAAAACGCAGGATTTCGATAGTCGATTATCTTTTGTGCAGCGCTTAAAGCATCCGCTTTTTTTACTTTCAATGCGACACAAAACCATCCAAGGGTTCCTTTTTCACTTATCCATACCTTTGAATTTTCCCATTCAACTGAGTATTGGCTTCCCGATTTTGATTCGATTGTTCCGACTAATTCTCCCATGCCAAAAACAATATAGTTGAAAAGTTTTACTCTTACTCAAACTGCTTTCTCCCCCGGTTTCTCCCAGGCGCGATCCTGAAATATGCAGCGCAAGTCGACAACCAAATCCTCTTCTTATCCAGGACACCTCCAGTTCAGTTGATCACCCTTATCAGCATTACTCTTACAGTTTAGAGGCTGCAGATTATCAATGTCATCCGAACCTCCTTTTGCTACGGACTTTATATGGTCAATTTCCCATCCATTTCCAGAATCTCTATTGCCATGCTCATTGAATTTTATTACTGTACCACAAATATCCTTCCGCCATGCTACTGGTGATAAACTGGGGATTACTTCACCTTTCTGCCATACTTGTATTTTGGTTTCTTCAGACCATGTATTCCCAGATCTGTCTGTGTTGGGTGTACGCGCCATCTTATCAGTTTTTAAGTTTGGGTGTATTAGCAATAATTCCTCCGTTCCGGATTTACAACCAGGATTTCCTCCCTGGTGCGATCCTGGTCGATAGTGTTCGGTTTATCTATATAATCATCAAAGCAATGACTTATGAAAATGAGGTATCATCGTTTGTTATCTATTCTTTACATTATCCATGCCCTTAGAAGTAACAGTGCAAACTAATTTATCATCCAATTTTGACAGACTGTTTTCCCACTGCAATGGTTGTAGGTTTGGTAGTTCATTAGTACCACCTTTAGATTCAGGTGTAATATGGTCAATCTCCCAACCAAATTTAGAATTTCTGTTTCCATACTGTATATGAGCAATCCAAGCTCCACATTTATCCTTTCTGAGAACCTTTGGATCAGTGCCGGATACAACTGTAGCATTCTCCCAGACTTCTTTAATTTGTTCCTTAGTAAATACCATAATT
>JBDLIU010000323.1:0-4985 GCA_039714715.1 Bacteroidota bacterium | reverse complement strand
AAACTCACTGTAGAAACTAATGCAATTGCCTTGTATCCAAATGTTACCGAGGACAAAGTGGTCTTTAATACTCCTGCCGGAGAGATTTATTTAATTCACCTTTACAAGAAGTAAATATTAACTATTTGTTGATTTAAACTCATCGGTTACATTCGGTTAAAAAGTAAAAAAGTTTATGAAAAAAATAATATTTGTTTCACTGGTATTGCCATTTTTATTTGGTGTTAAACCATTAAATGCCCAGAACACACAGTTAGACACACTGTTTGGGGGAGATATTGGAGTGAAATTTTGTTTAGATCCCGGTCATGGGGGGAATTACAATCAAATGGAAATCGGGGTAGGTAAGTATTTTTACGAATCTGATGGCAACTGGGAAGCAGTTGGTTACCTGGACACATTGCTCCAAAAGTTGGGAGCTCAGGTAAAGATTACCAGGACTACCAACCACCCTGATTCTGTCAATAATAATCCCAGTCTTTCAGATAGAGTACAGGTGGCGAATACCTTTGGGGCAGATTTATTCCTATCTTATCATACCAATGCATCAAGTACTCTTTCAACAAACTATACTGTTATTTTTTATCCGGTGCAATATGAATATGGCCCACCACAATATCCTGATGAACCGTTAATAGCTGAAATATTAGCAAATTCAGAACATAAATACTTAAGAACCGACTATGGTAAAGCGCAACCGGATTTGCCTTCACCAAGAGGCTTTGTTTATGGATATGGTATATTAAATAACCTTAATATGCCTGGATCATTGTCAGAAGCATCTTTTCACAGTAACTGGGATGAAGCTAGAAGGTTATTGAACAGCACATATAGGAAATCTGCAGCCTGGGCTATATTAAGAGCATATTTAGAGTTCTATGGTTACGAACAATCGGTTTTGGGTGTTGGAGAGATCGGAGGAATTATTACTGATGCCAGTACAGGTGAGACAATTAATGGATTAATAGTTACTGTAAATCCGGATGAAGCTGATGAGAAGGTGTATAATGGCGATTATTATCTCAACGGATTTTACTTTTTCGATTGGTTGACAACTGGTTCATACACAGTTAAATTTGAAGCTTTGGGATATGTTTCAGAGACAAGAACAATTGATGTATTAGCTGGCGATTATACAGAAACTGATTTAACACTTACAGCGGTAACCCCAGGCCCTGTACCAGCTGCACCTGTTTTAACATCTATAATTAATCCGGATGGAGGATTAGGCGTAGCAGCAACCTGGGATGCGAATACAGAAACTGACCTTCTGGGCTACAGGCTATATTATGCAAGAAATGATGCTATGGCAGAGTGGGTATTGGCAGCAGATGAAAGAACATTAACAGCAGGAACCACTTCCGTGATTGTTCAAAGTTCCCATGATTTTATTGTTGTGCCGGATGTTGAGCATGCTTATCATTTCAAACTAACAGCCGTATCAGATACAGGAGCAGAGAGCGAACCCAGTGATGTTTATTCAAGATCATCATATATGGTTGGGGATAAGATCTTAATTGTGGATGGGTTTGATCGCACAGATGGTGCATATACCCAATCACAACATAATTTTGCCACCTCTTATTTTATGGCAATTCGTCAATCAAAGTATGCAGAGGTTGCTACTGCAAGCAATGAAGCAGTTGTTGCCGGAACGGTGAATCTGGCTGATTATCAGCTAGTAGTTTGGTTTGTAGGGGATGAGTCAACAACCAACGAAACTTTCTCTAATCAGGAGCAGACGATAATAAGCACCTACCTGGAAGCAGGCGGGAAAATGGCAGTGAGTGGTTCTGATATTGGATTTGACTTAGTTGCTAATGGTAATACTGCTGACGGGTTATTTTACGAGGATTATTTAAAAGCCTCTTATGTAGGGAATGGTGCAAATGACTACTCACCTGCTACAGGAGTAACCGCCACAGGCTTTGAGGGACTAACGGTTGAATTCGGAATACAATATACAGTTGAATCGCCTGATGATATTGCAGCTGCGGGTGAATCTGAATTAATTTTTAGTTATGCATCAGCTGGGACTAATGGTGGTGTTGCTTACAAAGGCACATTTGGCAGTGGTACAACTGAGGGGGGCATTGTTTATATGTCATTTCCTCTAGAAACAGCAGGCATATCAGATCGTCAGGTAACAATGAATGCAATTCTGAATTATTTACAAGTTGGAGACTTTTTTCCAGAACCACCTAATATGCCAACTTTAAGATTGGTGGCATCAGATGGTGACGGTGTTACTGCAGAATGGGTAGCTCCTGGTGATCCGGCACGATTATATGGTTATCGACTCTATTATGCTACTGATGATAATATGAATACCTGGAAGTTGGCAGCAAACGAACAAACATTATCGGCTGGAACTACAAGTATTAATATTGATCAGTACAGCCAATTTCTTGAAGTTCCTGCTACTGATGTTTACCATTATAAACTGGTTGCAGTAAATGAAGGAGGCTTCGAGAGTGAATCCAGCGATATTTACTCTTGTCGAGGTAGTAATTCAAATATTAATGCTTTGATTGTTGATGGGTTTGATAGAACCAACGGTTCATATAGTAATCCACAGCATGATTTTGCTGCTAATTATTTTAGAGGAATGCAAGGTTCAGGAGATTTTAGTATTACAACCGCTGTTAATGAAAAACTTCTTAACAATGCGCTGGATATAACCAGTTACGATATGATATTCTGGTTTTTTGGTGATGAATCATCAACGACAACAACCCTATCTGTAAGTGATCAAAATATGCTAAAAGAGTTCCTTCAAGGAGGTGGCAAGTTATTCATTTCAGGCTCAGAAGTCGGTTGGGATCTTGTTGAAAAAGGTAACACTACTGATAAGGCGTTTTATAACAATTATCTTAAAGCAAATTTCACTGGTGATGGTGGTTCTGGAAGATCTCCTGCAACCGGTGTCGCTGGAACAGACTTTGCAGATTTAGTAGTTGAATTTGGAATAACTTATATAGAAAATTACCCTGATGAAATAAGCGCACGTGATGGTTCTGAAAATATTTTACAATATGCTAACTCCAAATATGGCGGAATAGCCTATACAGGCACATTTGGCGATGGCGTTATTCCGGGATCAGTTGTTTACGTTTCATTTACGCTGGAAACAGCAGTCCAGGATGATATTGATGCTACAATGGCAAAAGTGATAGATTATTTTGGAGTGTTTGTGCCTGCAGCACCTGTTGCGAGTGATGATGTTGCTTCAGCAATGCTGGGCACACAAGTTACAATTGATGTGCTTGCCAATGACTGGGATATCAATAATGACATGGACTCGACCTCGATTATAATTGTAGACCAACCTATTTATGGTATAGCTAGTGTAAGTAATAACCAAATACTCTATACTCAAGATCAAGGTGCGACAGGCGATGAAAGCTTTACCTATAAGGTAACAGATAAGTCTGGTTTGTGGTCAAATGTAGCAACGATGACCTTAAGTGTTTCAACGCCCCCCAATGCTGTTAATGATACTATTGCTTTTTATATTATTGGAGAACCAATTGATGTTTTGGTAAACGATTGGGATATTAACAATGATATTGATCCAGCTACAATTACAATAGTTGATGAGCCACTCGGAGGTACTGCCATCGTAACTAATGAGAAGATAGTTTATCATCCTTATGTTGTATTGGGGTCAAATAACTATACCCATGAAGATAGTCTAACCTACAAAATATTAGATGAGACGGGATTAGAGTCAAATACTGCCATGGTAAGGATATCAATAGATGGAGTTAATGGGATAGAGGATAAATTGAGCAAATCTGATTTTAGTTTGTATCCTAATCCGGGATATGATAAGGTGATATTAGAAATTAAAGAGAGCTCAAATCATGCTGAGCAATGGAGTATAACAGTATTAGATTACAGTGGTAGAGTAATTGATCATAAAAAACATACGTTTATGGAATCTAATTTGCTTGATCTGAATATTAGTCATTTTAGGTCAGGAGTTTATTATGTGATGATACATAATAAGCAAATAAGCCAAACACTGAAGTTGATTAAAAAATAAGGAAAATGAAGAATTTAAATACTAAAAATATTGCATCCGTTATACTTCTAACATTGGCAACAATCAGTATAGCAGTTAGTCAAAACACTTATTCTGTTGAAAAGATTGAGAAACTGGAGATCAATGGTTATAAAGCAAAATTCAATCCGGAAGGAGACAAAGTTTTATTCACCACAAGTAATGCTACAGGATTAAAGGTTTATGATATAGCAAAGAAGGAGGTAACAGAAATAGCAGAAACCCCTAAGGCGGGTCAGGGTGCTATTATTACGAATAAAGAAATAGTATTTAAATCACAGAATAACCTGGAACTGGTAGACCTATCCACTGGCGCAAGGACAACAATACAAAACGATAAAACCCCTGGAGAATATCTTGCCACTAAAGAAGTAGTTGAAACTAGCGAGTTCGTTTATGTTAAAACAAATGAAAATCTGGATGAAATTATTTTAGTTACTAAGAGTGGAGGAGAAAAACATATGGCACCAATGGGAAGAGCTGACTATTTAAATGTCGCTCTTTCACCTGATCGATCGAAGCTATTATTCAGGGTTTCTGGAGTAGGGTCTTTTATTACTGATCTTAATGGTAGTGTGATTCGGGAACTTGGCAATGTAGAGTTTCCTGTTTGGTTGAATAACGAGGAAGTAATCTATGCAGAGATTGAAGATGACGGTTACCGGTACATCAGCTCTGATTTGTATATTGATTCGATTCAAAAGTTTGAGAGACAGAAACTCACCAACACAACTAAGGCAATTGCCTTATATCCTGATATAAGTGAAGACCAAAGTAAGGTGGCATTTAGTACACCCAATGGGGAGCTTTACTTAATTAGCTTAATTAAAGAATAGCATAAGGCCAAATGCTTGCGTGTTTGATATCCAATAAACGCAAATTGCAGAATAAAATTTCATATATTATTAATATAATATAA
>JBDLIU010000322.1:0-5020 GCA_039714715.1 Bacteroidota bacterium | reverse complement strand
AAATTGAATGGTTAATACGCTGTAATAGATAGGACGGGAAAGCACTATTATTGTTTATAACTTTGTATGTATCGTTTATATGCCCATTTCCAAACGGAATTATTTCTCCTATTATTCCTTTTATATCAAAAAATGACATTATATGATTAATATTTTCCATAATTCAACTTCAAAGTTTGTGTGGATACTTGCCTTGTGCTATTAGCTTGACAATATTCTCTTTTTTGCAATTGGAGTATCTTCTTAATAAGTTACCCCAAACAGAAACATTTATAACAAATAAATCAAGCTTTTCTTTAAAAATGTACACGTGAACAATTTTAATTGAGTTTAAATTAGCTTTATTCTCATTCCTGAAAAGTTCATTGATAAAGTGTCACCTATTTTATAATTAAATATGTCTTATAGTAAATAAGTACATTATCTATGACCGATAGGAGTGATGTAGTTGACTTTGAAATTATTTGGAAGAAGATTAATTGTTCTCTTTCTCCTGATGAAGAAAAGACTCTTGCTAAATGGTTGAAAGGTGATAAAAATCGGCAAGAATTCTTTAATAAAGCTGTTGAATTCTATAAAGACAGTTCGGAGAAAAATGCTGATTTAAGTACTACCCAAAAAGGATGGGAAAAAATTAGCGAAAAAATTTTTAGTGACAAAAAATAGATTAACCCAGTGTAGAACTTAAATGTTATTAATTAATAAAAACAATAGAATATGTTAAACTTAAACGATGTGATTTATGAAGAGTAATTACTTTTACTTTCTAGATAACTCTAGAATAAAAAAAATTGTTCGAGTTATTCAAATATCGTTTGTTCTTAGTGCAGTTGTTTTAATGCAAGTTTCGGCTAAAAACTACCACATAGAGTCAACGGTTAATGGGGATAATATAGAACTGAAAGAATCGTTTGTTGTGAGCAATCTTGCTCTAGATATTGCGATAACAGGTACCATTACTGATGAAACAGGTGCAAGTATACCTGGCGTTAGTATTGTCGAAAAAGGAACTACCAATGGTACGGTTAGCGATGCTGATGGTAAGTATAACTTAAATGTTAGTGAGGGAGCTACCTTGGTGTTTTCATTTGTAGGATATGAAACTCAGGAAGTTGCCGTTGGAAATGCTACTGAAATAAATATAACACTTGCTGCCAGTACTGAAATATTGTCAGAAATAATTGTTGTAGGGTACGGTACCGTACAAAAGTCAGACTTAACAGGCTCTGTATCTTCGATTTCAGAAGAAGATTTTAATCTTGGGGGATCCGTAACAACACCAGAAGGATTAATTCAAGGACGTGCGGCAGGGGTGCAAGTATCTACTGTAAGTGCAGCTCCTGGTGCTGAACCAGTTATCAGAATTCGAGGTAACAACTCTTTATTAGGAAAAAACACACCATTATATGTTGTGGATGGTATGCAAATGGATGGTTTAGATAATATGATTAATGTAGAAGATATCGCTTCTATGGAAATATTAAAGGATGCATCTGCCACAGCTATTTATGGAACGCGTGGTGCAAATGGTGTAGTTATTATTTCTACAAAAAGAGGAAGTAAAGGCATAACTTCGATAGATTACTCTTTCGAACAAACTTTTGATCAAGTTGCAAATCTTGATGCATATGATTTTCTAAATGCAACAGAATATGCGGAAGGCCGAAACTACCAAACCAGTTTGGTAGCAGGTTCAACACCTATATATAATGATGCTGCGCTTGCAATAATTAAGGCAAAAGGTGATGGAACCGATTGGCTAGATGAAATGTTTCATACAGGATCCGTTCAGAAACATAATATATCATTAGGTGTAAATAATGATAAAACATCAGTTTTTGTTTCAGCCCATATGATGGATCAAGAAGGTGTAGTGCCAAACACAGGATTTAAAAAAATAACCTCAAGATTAAACCTTGATCAAAAAGTGATTGAGGACAGATTGAGTGTGTCTGTAAGCTCATTGATTTCAAACACAACTCTTGATGCACTAGGGTTTAATGGGGGCAATGGTCAATCCAATATTTTCCGAAATGTATTTAAAGGAAATCCTATTGTTCCTGTAACATGGGATGGGTGGACTGATGCGGAAAGACAAACTGTTTTTGCTAATAATAAACCAGTTAATCCACTTGAAATCATGAATAACGATGACTATTTAGAAACAAGGTTAGGTGTTACAACTTCAGCTGCAGCAACTGTTAATATTGTTGATGGCTTAACATATACAGCTAGGATTGGAATAAAATATCTTAATACAAAGATGAGGCATTTTTTACCTCAAATAAATGGTCTGGTTGCTACAGATATACCAATGGGAAGTGCTGTAATTGGGAACTCCATTTATACAAATAGATTGATGGAAAGTATCTTAAGATACACCAAAGAATTTGGAAAGCATAACATTGAAGCGTTAGGCGTTTATTCTCAAAACCCAAGAATGTGGGAGGGATTTACAGCAGCCGCACAAGATTTTGTATCTGACAATCTATCATATAACAACCTTGGCGCAGGAGCAACTATATTAGCACCTTCTTCATCCATTGCAGAATCTAATTTAATATCTTATGTAGCAAGAGCAGAATATGGATATGACAATAAATATAATGTTACAGCCTCTGTGAGAAGGGATGGATCTTCTAAGTTTGGAGAAAATAACAAATGGGCTATATTCCCATCTGTAGCTGTTGGGTGGAAAGTACATAATGAAGGTTTCTTTAATGTGTCTCCTATATCCCATTTAAAACTAAGAGGTAGCTGGGGAGTCACTGGCAATGACGGTATAGGAATAGGAAGTGCTCAAGCGGTATTTGCAGCAGGTTTACCGATATCACTGGATAGTGATGATCTACGTAAAGGAATTGCTTCTGCTAAACTTGGTAACCCAGACCTTAAATGGGAAACTACCACTGCTTATAACATGGGAATTGAATTTGGATTAGTTGAAGACAGGATAGGTATTGAGTTTGATATCTATAAAAAGCTCACCAATGATTTATTATGGCAAAAACCTGTTTCATCAACACTTGGTTTTACCACTCAAATTGATAATATTGGTACTGTTGAAAATAAGGGATTTGAGGTACTACTTAATACTGTAAATATTTCAAATGACGATTTACGCTGGACCTCTACATTTACCTTTGCGCAAAATTTAAATCAAATTAAAGAACTAGAACTCCCTGAAGGAGCCGAATTCTTTCCAGCTCCTCCCGTTAATCATTGGATATATCCATCTGTATTAATGGTAGGTGAATCATTAGGGGCATTTTACGGATATAGGTCAAGAGGTGTTCTACAAGAAGGAGAGGTAGATCCTCTACAACCTGGTGCTCTACCTGGTGATCTTTTATTTGAGGATTTGAATGGTGATGGAGTAGTATCTGCTGCCGGTGATAAAGAAATTCTTGGACAAGGAATTCCAAAATTTACTTTTGGCTTTAATAACAGTATTTCATACAAAAATTTCCAATTATCATTCTTTTTTCAAGGTGCAGCAGGTTCTGACATAATTAATATGAATAAGATTATTGGTTATGACAATGGTACACTTAGATCTTCAACAGAAGACAGGTGGCGATCGGATAACACAGAGGGAACAAATTACCAACGTTCCTGGGATTGGACATATGAATTTCCTATAGCTGACACTGATCTTGAATCTGCAAACTTTTTAACGCTAAAGAATTTAAGATTTGCATATTCTGTTCCAACAAAAGATTTAGGAATGTCTTGGGTTAGAGATCTTACTTTATCTTTCACTGGACAAAATTTGCTGGTATTTACGAACTATTCAGGATTTTATCCTGAGGTAAACTCAACGAATGGTGGAGGATTTGAAGCATCTATTGCAGGTGTAGATAGTTATGCATACCCAATGACTAAGTCTTATTCATTTGGAGTAAATATTGGATTTTAATTAATATAAAATTAAAAAGATGAAAAAAGTTACATTATTAATATTGATTGCTATTATTCAGCTAAGCTTTACAGCTTGTAATAGTGATCTAACAGAAGAACTAAAGGGTGATTTGAGCAAAAGCACCCTGGTTGGTGAAAAGGATGCCTTTGCTCTGGTTGATGGATGCTACGCAACATTTATGATGGATGGTGGGTATGGTTTCTTTACTTACAAAGGATATATGAGATTGTTTGAAGCCCCTACCGATGGAGGTCTTATTAAAGACAGTGGGATAGATAAATTTAAATGGGGTGAAAATATCGGACTTGATCTATGGGAGACTGCATATACAATTGTTCAAAGAACAAATACTGCAATTCAGTTAATTGGAGATATGGAAGACGGAGCGTTTGAGGACCCTACAGTTAAAAACAGACTTATTGGTGAAGCTAAGTTTTTAAGGGCATTTGCATATTCATTATTAACTAGTGCATTTGGTGATGTTCCATTAATTACAAGTACAGAACCAGAAGCTTTACCTGCCAGGACTCCTCTTGCAGAAGTTGTTGCTCAAATTATGCTTGATTTGACGGACGCAGTAAGTGTTTTGCCTGAAACTCATCCAACTGAGATTGGAAGAGCAACTAAAGGAGCTGCTAATACACTTTTAGCTAAAATGTATATGCGAGAGGCTGATTGGAGCAAAGCCAAATCGGCAATAGATGCTGTTATTGGAGGACCATTCGATTTATATCAAGGGCCTTATCGTGATCTATGGTTAGAGTCAAGCAGAAAAGATAATGAGTTTATTTTCTCTATTATGTCACAGGGTGAAGATTATAGTAACGGTTCTTCTCATCATATTAAAGCTTTTTCGCCATGGGGTTATGACTTAGGTTGGTCTGATTTTGGAGTGCCAAAAGAAATTTTCTATGCGATGGATGCTAATGATGCAAGAAAGGATGTTATTGTAAACGATCTTTCTGGTGCTTATTATGGATATGTAGCAGCTCATGGAACAGCCGTTGCTTGGCTAGGATATGTTATTCTCCAAAAATTTAGTGGCAATAATCGCGATGTAACTGCTCCAAACAGCGCTTGGGGTAATTATGGAAGTTC
>JBDLIU010000321.1:0-5036 GCA_039714715.1 Bacteroidota bacterium | reverse complement strand
TGTTGAATCTGTATCATTATTTATACTAAATGAATCAGAGAACTGTGCAACATAATGTACCATCTGGTCTCTTGCCCAGCCCTCGGATCTTCTGTAACCGGTAATTTCACTGTCTCCTGTTTTTTTCCATCCCATTTCGAAGGGATTGTCAGGTCCAATACCATGTTTGAGATCTATGGCAACAAATGCATTGTCGGTGCTATAAGAATATTGGTGGATCCCAACCCGTTTTGTTGTAGTAAGCTCAACATCAACAGAGTTTTTAAGATTTACTTTGTAATAACCTGCCCAGGCTTCTTCATTATCATGCTTAAATTTTATTGGTAAGGTATCAGATAGACTAATTCTTGGTGTAAAAAGAATATCGCCATAATCAGCAGCACCGGTGCCACTCAGATGAGTATGACTAAATCCAAGTATTGTTGAATCTGAATAATGGTAACCAGAACAGGCATCCCATCCATATACCCTGGTATCAGGACTTAACTGTACCATACCAAATGGAGCTGATGCACCCGGGTAAGTGTGCCCATGACCACCTGTTCCAATGAATGGATTAACTTTTTTACTAAAATCGATGCTTTCTTTTGGTGCACAGGCACTAATAAGCAGGAGTATTGTGAAAAACCAGGATATTTTCATATCTAATAGCATTAGTTTTACGTTATAATTACCAATATTTTAATACCATATTAATTTAATAAGCAATATAGCTTTTAAGAGGGAATAATGAGATTCAGGAGACTGTTAATTTTGATCTTTTTTATTTGTGCACTAATACCTGTTAGTGAGGTATGGGCTCAGAATATTCCGGTTGCCTCTATTCCATTTCATCCAAACAATGGTCATATAATTATTAAAGTAAAATTGGAGGGGAAAGAGCCGATTAACTTTTTGTTTGATTCAGGAGCAGGAGGAACCTTAATATCTCGTAAAATGGCAGAATCTTTGGGTCTATTTCCAATTGTTAGCAGGAAAAATGTAGGCGTATCCGGAGCGCATGAAGTAGGAGCAATTAAGGGTGTCGATTTAGGTATTGGAGAAGTAATCATTAAAGATATTACGCTTCTGAGTACTGAAACTAAGTTCGAAGAGCTGGATAATGGAGAAATTATTCATGGAGTTGTTGGCTATCCGATATTATCCAGGTATGTAGTTGAGGTTGATTTTATTAAACATGAATTAAAGTTGTTTGATCGCACTTCCTATTTTTATTACGGAGAGGGTGTTTCAATCCCTATTAATATTGTAATGAACCTACCCGTAGTTGAAGCAGGTGTAATGCTATATAATGGAGAGTCTTTTATTGGAAATTTTATTATTGATACAGGAGCAAGATCTGAATTAATAATCAGTTCTCCTACCGTTGTTTGGTATGATATTGCTAATAATGTAGGAGAGCATTATACTCTGAGAAAGGCAATTGGTACATCAAAAAGAAGATCAAAGGTGCGATATGGGCGTTTGGCGTCTGTTAATTTTGCCAATAAGGAATTCTGTGATATACCTGTAGCATTAAGCAGTGACAATAAAGGGGTCTTAGCGGATCCTTCATTTGATGGAATTATTGGTAATGCACTGTTAAGCCGATATAATATTGTTTTTGATTATTATATGAATATGCTTCACATTGCGCCTAACCAAAGTATTGATAAAAAGTTTATAGTTAATACAACTGGATTTAACATTGTTTATAAAAAAGGGAAGCCCTACCTGAAGGACTTGATTGAAAGATCTCCAGCAGACTTTGCAGGACTTAGGAATGGCGATGAATTGATTGCCATAGATGGTAAATCAATAGCAGAACTGGGTTCCAAAGCAGTAAGAACATCGCTTCAGGAGCCAGGTATTAAAGTAGAACTTGTAGTTAGAAGGAATAAGGAGATGATAAAAGTAGAGTTTGTTACAGAATCGTTGATTTAACCTTATAAAATCAGAGTTCGCCTAAATACCATAACAACAGAAGAATAGCAAGAATTACAATCAGGACCAGTTTTTTAATATTGTTTTTTAGCATCCATCGGAATCCTGATGGTGTATAAATGTGGTAGAATTGATCAACGAACTTTCCGAAGTTCTTGTGACGTCTTATGTCCTCTGCCGGTGGAGCAGGGGAGTCAATTCTTAGCACTATTTTTCTTTCTTTTTGCACCTATTTATCTAAAGCTATTTTCTTTAATTTATTTATTATTCTGTATAGTTTCACCTTGGCATTAACTTCTGTAAGCCCAAGTATAAATCCTATCTCCTTAAATGATTTCTTTTCAAAGAAGCGTAACTCAACAATTTGCAACTCTTTTTCTTTTAGGTGACCAAGCAATTTTGGGAGCAGGATATGAGCATCATCGTACCGAGATTCTTCCATTGTTTCCTGGGTGATCTCAGCAATATCAGTTTCTGATAATGATACTGACCTCGGGTAATGCTTCTTAGATCTGAAAAACTGCCTTACTTCATTCATGGCAATTTTATAAAGCCATGCAGAGAAAGGCACCCCTTTATATTTGTAACGATCAATATGCATCAAGCATTTAGTGAAAGTTCTTGAAGTCACTTCTCCCACCATATCATAATCACCTATTTTACGACTAATGTATATGAATATCTCATCATAATACCTGTTATAAATAGAAGCAAACTCCCGTGGGTCACGTTGCGCTTTCTCGATTTGAACTAATTCAGCCTGAATCTCTTCTTTCGACTTGTGATATGTACTACTGACAATAGCAATCAACCATGTTGGCAGTACTAATTCAAGGTATGTATTATAATGAAGAGATAATGAATTCATGGTACGTCACTTATATAAGTGCAGAACCAGAAAAAGGTACACTGTTAATTTAAATAATTAAGACAATCGTACGCTATCCGGATTATCTTAATCTTCAGATTTTTCTCTGGTTTTAAGAATGTCTGTATATGAAATACCAGTTATAATTCCGATAGTAATAACAACTATGATAATAAATAAGTTAGCGCCAGAGCCAATTACCATTGATAACATATCTAATTTGGTTTTATTGTAAATATCAAATGTAAGGAAGTGTATTTAAATCTTAACACATATTTTAAGATTTTGTTGAAATTGCCTAAAAATTTCTGAATCGTATTGTTACATTCATCTTCATATTATATCTTGCACCGAATTACAAATTGAGTATGGCATTTATAGAAAAAGAACTTCTTATCGGTAGAGTACAATATCTGGAAAAGATAAATACAAAACCGGGCCAATCAATAGTAAATAAGGATATTGTTCAAAAAGTGAAAAGTATGATAGAAGAAGGAAGCCTTGTCACCTTCATGCAGGTGGAGGCTGTTTTCAATCACTTAATGGAACATGCGAATAATTCTCCTGAAAAAATCGAAACTTCTGCTTCTGAGATTCTCGAATTTATTTCCTAATCTAACTTATTATCAAAATAGCTATTAGTACACCTAGTGCACTGGTATAAAACACTATAGCTTGCCATAATTTAAATTCCCTGGTAATGCCTAAGATATTAGACATAGATCTGATTAATACTCCTTTCATTCTTATTTAGTTTAGCTTCAGTATATATAACTGAATTTCTCCGAAAATGTTATAACGAACTTTTAGGGATTTTTATTACATAATACTGTTTATTAGTTTAGCATATGCGACTATTATTACTAAGTAACTCAACCATGAAGGGAACTCCATATTTGGAGTGGCCACAAACATTTTTAAGGGAATTTCTAAAGGACATTGATGAGGTATTATTTATTCCTTATGCCGGTGTAACAATTAGTTATGATGATTACACATCATCTGTGCAAGCTGCATTAAAACCAACCAACACAACTGTTACAGGAATACATAATGTTGTAGATAAGCAACAGGCCATATCCGCAGCTACCTGCATAGCAGTTGGTGGCGGTAATACATTTGAGCTTCTTAAGTGTTTAGAAGACTACAACTTAATTCCTGCTATTCGTGAAGCGGTTAAGAAAGGCGTACCCTATATTGGTTGGAGTGCCGGATCAAATGTGGCTAGTCCCACAATTATGACAACTAATGATATGCCGATTGTGCAGCCTAAGAGCTTTGAAGCACTTAACCTGGTTGATTTTCAGCTTAATCCCCATTATACAGCAAAGACAATTTCGGGGCATGGTGGGGAATCCAGAGATATGAGAATAAAGGAATTTCTTACAATAAACCAGGGAATGACCGTAATAGGTCTGCCTGAAGGAAAATTACTTGAGCTGGATACTGACCAGTGGTATTTGAAAGGGATTGAAAGTGAAAGCACACTTCTATTTAGATCCAATAGTGATCCGCAGAAATTAAACGAAGGACCAATAGAGTTAGGTTAATCAGTTTCAAGGTTTTCAAGGATATCTGCTATCCCTTCGTAGCTGCTTAGGCCAGGTTTATCCTCAGAACTTCCGTAAAGTACGATGCCTTCCGGGTTAAGGTCATCAAGAATAGAAGTCACGTTTGTCTCATCGAAATCAGTTGAAATAAAGATTGAGTGCGCTCTACATAACTCCTTTAATTGGGTTTCATTTTTTTTCAGAGTTTCTGCTGATATCTTAATAATAAAGAAGGAAACCGCTGAAGAATTATTAATTATAGCTTCTTCAATTTCAGAGATTTCTTCTTTTGTTGCATCCAGTAAGAGGACGGGGTTTTTGAAAGAATTAATCAATGGAGGATTTGATGTTTGAATTAACTCGAAATTATCCTGCTCAAAGTTTTCAGGGATACTTTCTCCAATATTTCCAATAAACATTACTCCTGATAACCAGGTAGCAATTTCTTTTATCTTATCAATGGCTAAATAGGTGTTATTCGCTGGATTTGCAGAGAACCCAATATAGTCTACCCCCATACCCGAAGCATAGCGCGCATCACTCAGGTTTGTTACTTCGGATAAAATCACTTTTGTTCTTAACATGAAGAAATTAATTTGTTCTAATAAATATATTACAAAGTACGTTATTCTAAAGAATGAAATCTATTCCAAGGGTTATATTTGTTTAATTACTAAGAAAAACTATAAAAATAA
>JBDLIU010000320.1:0-5046 GCA_039714715.1 Bacteroidota bacterium | reverse complement strand
AGAGCATTATTGCGGTTGGCTCCCGTTGCAAAAGCATTAGGTTGAGGGGAATCGAAAATACCAACTTCAGGGCGACCAATTCCTGCCCGATCAGCCTGACTATAAACAGTTTCCACCAGCCAACGTTCACCCTGATTGGCTGGCTGTTCAATAATATGCACGCCCATTGAACGCCGGGCCATAGATTTGGACATCATTAAAGAAATGATGGAGCCACTAAAACCTATCAACAGAGACATGACCATAACGGCCTGCAGGTTAAGATCAACTCCGTTTTCAGCCAAAAGGCCCTGAATACCCAATAACTGGAAAACAATACCAATTAAGGCCATAACAGCCACATTGGTCGCAACAAATAATAATATTCTGGTCATGGCAGCAACTCCTTTAAAATAAAAGTTCAGTCTAAAGACTTTATGTACTTGAACATAAGGCTCAAAACTTGTTTTTCAAACCACTTTTAACAAAGGTATTTATACTGATAGTAAATTCCTGACGTATATTAATAACCTATCGGCGTTCCGGATTCAATAGCATCAGTGTAAATAGATTGCGTTAAAGAATAGAACCGGAACTTTTTGAGCATTATAAAGTGTCAGTGTATCACCTGAGATGGCATAAGTTGCAGTATCGCCCAGTGTCTTCAAAAATTGATTTTCCAACTCCATGCCTTCAAGGCAGGCTTTACGGGTGGAGGCCAGTTGCTTCAGCTGCAAATTATCATTATTCAGGAAGAAGCCCCCAAAATATCGATTACAGCCAGAAAATCCATGGGCTTTATTGTTCTCACTATTAAGAACCAGATTAACTTCTCTCTGACCTGCCCCCAATGGTGCGGGACGGCCATGAATTTCTATCAATTTCCAGTAGGTATTGGTCAGGCTGGCATCAGGGATGGTTTGTGCAGAAGAGCTGACAGAAGGTTGACTTGCGACACGAGACACCAGTATGTCAATTGGAGTATTATCAGGAGTAAACGCAGGAATTTGGGATGTGTTAATAAACATCAGCCGACCATCAACTTCAATTCGAGCCTGCAGCGCATAGCGCCCCCTGTCATGAATTTTAGCCGGGTCATAATCCAGCGAAAATTGCCAGGGAGGACCACCCTGTGGCTTGAATCTTGTTTGAGCAATCATCTCAGCAGCTACATCCATTTTCGCCACATCTTCCAGAACAATCATAATTTCCGCATCAGGCGGCAACATCATTCTCTCCCGATAAAATACACTTCCGGACAAGGTTTTCATAGTTTCAGCCTCCTGTTGGGGCAAGGGAGTGGCATTTGCCGTACAAACCATCAACAGCAGCGATATAACAACAAGATAAACACCCATAGTTTTATCATTCATTGAAATTCATCCAGTATAGAGTATTAATTAAGAGGGAGTCATTCGCTTAATCAAGCAGCATTATCCGATTATCAGGCCAATTTTTCATGCTCTCGGCAAATACGCCTGATATCATCGTCAGTTAGTGACTCCTGTGTCAATTCACAAAAATAGCGATTGTCATTTTTTTTCTGATGATAACGGCAAGTCCGGCAGACACCCAAAGTCTTCATATTATTTGAATGTTGTATTGTCTGCAATAATTGCCTGAGTGCCATCACAATCTGTTCTTGCTCCTGCTCATTGAGAGAATCACATGCATTACTAATAAGAGGTGTGGGTATCAGGGATTTTATCAACTTCATGCCGGAATCAGTCACTTTTAAATGAACACTCCGCTTGTCTTCCTTATTGGCATGTTTGGAAATATATCCTTTCTTTTCCAGTAACTTTAAGCTTTGGGAGACGGTTCCTTTTGTTTGCCCCAGGTAGTCTGTCACCCCCATCGGAGTATCCGAGTATCGGTTACAAATGGATAAATAATGAAGTGCTTCCAGTTGTACCGGCTGCAACCCATATTCCATGCCTTCATGCCGCTGTTCATTTCTAAGCAGGTTACTGAGGCGTTCCAGATAATCAAATATTTCATTTGTTTTCATAAAACATATAGTATCGAATAAATACTTTCTTGACAAATACAAAATTACCTCTCTATAATCTAATTAGTATCGATACAAAACTATATTAATTGCAATATCTGGAGGAACTTAACAATGAATTTTAGAAAAACTGGAATAACCATATGTATTTGCACATTATTTTCATCCATCAGTTATGCTGACAATAAAGTGCCTTATCCAGAAAATTACCGTAATTGGTCTCATGTAAAAACGATGATCATTGAACCGGGCCATCCTTTAGCTGATCCATTTCAAGGCATTCATCATGTTTATGGGAATAAAAAGGCTATAAAAGGACTAACAGAAGGGGTTTACCTGGATGGTGCTGTACTGGTTTTTGATCTTTTGAATTATCAGAACAAAGATATGACGATTACAGAAGGTGATCGGAAATTGCTTGGCATCATGCATAAAGATTCAAAGAAATATGCTAAAACTGGTGGCTGGGGATTTGAAGGATTTGCAGAAAATAGTCAGACCAAACGACTGACCAATGATGGTGGAACATCTTGTTTTTCCTGTCATGCGCCACAAGAAAAGGATGACTATGTTTTTACAAAACCAAGAAATTAAACCCAATTAATCCTTTGGGTCGGCTAATTGTGCCTATCTATTTCTTTGGCACTTAGCTGTGTCAACACACTTAGGCTGTGTTGATGTGATTACCAAGGGAAACTGACGGTATAATTACCAAGCGATTCTGTCTCTTTGCTGCATAATTAGCACTTTCTTATGCATACGCAAAGGGCGTATAGCTGTCATTGAAGTCTTTTTTGTATTTCAGTCGGATCTGACACATTGCTGCTATTCGGGAAATATGAGAACTCATCTCATATTTCCCGATAGCGACAATTCAAAATCTTATAACACCTTAAAGTTGATAAAGCTTTTTTTCTTATAAATATCATAAAAACCCAGCATTAATTAATGTCATAACTCTGCTACAATGACTTTTACCGATTTGCAATCGTTGATTAATATCGAAATAGAGTACATACATAGGAGGGACTAATAGTTTCGAGTAATCTTGATGAACTGAAGAAAATAGATTGGAAAAATGTTGATTGGCAGAGTGAGCTGAAACAGAACATAAGCACTATCGATTCATTGAAACATTATATTGACTTGTCAGAAGATGAGGAGAAGGTGCTGCGGGAGGTAATAGATCAGCATCCAATGAATATTCCTCGATATTATTTGAGCTTGATCAATGAACATGACAGCAATGATCCTAACCATTAAAGTCGTAGAATGATGCACAGACGACTTATCTTTGAGAGATAAAAAGTCATATTAATTGAATGAAAGAAATTATAGCGGTAACTGAAAGTTTATAGTCAAAAAAGAATTAAATAGTTAATCGGAAAAGACAGTCGTAAAAAATACTAAAATAATTAACTTAATGCTAATATCTTCGACCTTTGCCTTTCTTTTTCAATTGTTCGAATTTAACCACCAGATTTTTTTCTCCGAATAATTTACCATTGAGACCAGAAATAGCCGCTCTGGCTTCATGACCTTCCATTTCAATAAAGCCGAAACCTTTGCATTTTCCAGAAAAAATATCCATTACCAACTCAATTGAACGTACAATACCGAATTCTGAAAACAAGGCTTTAACAGAATCCTGAGTTGCATTTGCATCCAAATTACCAACAAATAATTTTTTCATAATAAATCTCAAAAATATCGGGCAAAAAAAAAGGGCGAAACCTTAAGATTTTGCCCTTTTAGATTTAGAGCTCATAATAAAGAGCCAGCATTCTTTACAATGCTATTTTCGATATCGCTGGAGGTTTACAGTGCAACAATATTCTCAGCTGAAGGACCTTTTGGACCTTGAGTAACTGTAAATTCAACTTGCTGACCTTCAGCTAAAGTTTTGAAACCTTCACCAGAGATGGCTCTAAAGTGAGCAAATACGTCGGGACCATCTTTCTGCTCGATAAAACCAAAACCTTTAGATTCGTTGAACCATTTAACGGTTCCTTGTACTGTATTAGACATAATAATATCCTGTAATTAAATTTAAATTTACCTTCAAGAGGCTTGAATAGAAAAATTGAGCTGGTACTTAGAAACTGCAGGACGAGGGATTACGAATAAAACAACGAAATGAAGAATATAAACAAACGACTTTATTTCTAACTGGAGGCTAGTGTATAGAGTTTATTTTGAAAGTCAAACTATTATTCAAGTATTTATGATTTATAACAGAAATCATATTTTATAATTTCGAAATAGCTGCTTTCTTAACTAAATTATATTCTTGATAATACCTGCCAATTGGTCCTTTGGGACGATTTGACCAACTCACCAGATTATCCTGAATAGCTGTTATACAACCAGATCCGGTAAGTTCAGAATTTTCTGGAACATACTTTGCCAGGATTTTAGTCAAAATTTTCTAATTTCTCCAAAGCGCGGAATAAATATTTTTTTTTGTTCGGTTTCAAAGGGCGTAAAACAGCCATTGAACATATTTTTTTAGTAGAGTTACCCACAAGTCCACATGATGATAGCCCTTGTTATAGGTAGTTGACTTTATATTTAATTTGAATAAAGTCATTTGGATAAGCTTTGGCCTGGGTATCTTCTAACTTGATGGGAGACTTAGTTTTACCAAACAATGAAATGCCATCACCTGGTAGGACTGGTGCACGCGTGATTGTCATTTCATTAATTAATTTTAGGTTAAGGAAAGAAGTAATTGTTACACCACCATCAATATATTATGTAAAACTTTACATAATGGGTCAATTTTGTTTAGCGCCAAGGGGCAAGTCTATGAGGTACATCCAGCTACCGACAAACTAGCAGCAACACCACGGATCAGAGTCAAGCCCCCCTGTTCTGCTTAGACGTTACCGAAAAACGATATTTCCCGTCCTGAAAAAGAATAAAATTGCTATTCAGAAATCATCTACATACTGCCTTACAGTCTTTGTCACCCGCCTCACACATACGGCCAATGTAGCGACCCAGCAATTTTGCATCAGGTATTTCGCAATTTTCACGGGTGCGAAGGACCAGTT
>JBDLIU010000319.1:0-5155 GCA_039714715.1 Bacteroidota bacterium | reverse complement strand
CAACTACCTGGTTATAGCTGATAATATTGAAGGCCCGTGGAGTGAGCCAATTTACCTGAATTCATCTGGTTTTGACCCTTCAATGTATCATGATGATGATGGAAGAAAATGGTTTCTAAATATGCTTTGGGATTACAGAGAAGGTGTAAACCGGTTTGCAGGTATTAAATTGCAAGAGTATGATCCTGATAAACAAATGCTTGTAGGGGAAGCAAAAAACATTTGGAAGGGGTCAGGTGATTTTGGTACAGAAGCCCCTCATTTATACAAACACAATGGGTATTATTACTTAATGGTGGCAGAAGGTGGAACAGAATGGTGGCATAAAGTTATTGTTGCGCGATCAAAGAATATTTGGGGGCCATATGAAACAGATCCGCAAGGTCCATGCATTACTTCGGTTGGTGTTCCTGAAAACTATCTTCAGAAAGCAGGTCATGGTTCATTGGTAGAGACACAAAATGGAGAGCTTTATGTGGCACACCTGGTAGGACGTCCTATTGATGTAGAAGAAGACCCTAAACGCAGATGTATTTTGGGAAGGGAAACTGCTATTCAAAAGATGGAATGGACAAAAGATGGTTGGTTACGCATGACAGATGGAACTAATATCGCTAAACAATTTGTCGAAGCGCCAAACCTTAAACCTCATTCATGGCCAAAAGGAGACCCAAAAGATGAATTTGATCAGGATGACCTAAGTGTTCATTTTAATTCGCCACGTTTACCAATAACAGATAAGTGGGCATCATTAGAAGAAGACATGGGTAAGTTAACCATCCGGGGCAGGGAGTCTTTAATATCTATTCATAATGTAAGTATGATTGCACGCAGAGTTAAGCACTTCAAATCGCAGTCAACTACTTCGGTTGAGTTTGAACCGAATAATTTCCAGGAAATGGCAGGTCTTGTAGCTTATTACGATGAGAGGGACCATTATGCTTTATTAGTCACCCATGATGACGAAAAAGGAAAGATCTTGAAAGTAACAAGAAATGACAAAGCCAAATATGACGAATACCTTGAAGATATTGTGGAGCTTCCTGAGAACAAAACAGTTCATCTTAGAGCTATTATTAACTATGCGGATCTACAATTTTCGTATTCACTGGATGGTAAAAATTGGACAAACATAGGCCCCGTACTTGATTCAACAATCTTGTCTGACGATTATGATGGATTAAATTTCACAGGTGCCTTTACAGGAATGTTTGTTGGAGATTACCGTTATCAACGCGCAAAAGCACAGTTCGATTATTTTGAATATTCAGAATTGAAATAAATCTGATTTCAATAAACATAAGAAAAGCCATCTCGATTATTCGGGATGACTTTTCTTATGAAATTTTTTGTAAAGTTATGCTACAGCAGCTTTAACCTTCTCTGCAGCGTCTTTCAGCGCAATTGCTGAAGTAACCTTAAGACCAGATTCCTCAATAATCTTAGCCCCTTCTTCTGCATTGGTTCCTTGCAACCTCACAATGATTGGGATATCAATACCGCCAACATTATGAATGGCATCAACCACTCCCTGTGCTACACGGTCACCTCGAACAATACCACCAAAAATATTAATCAGGATAACTTTTACACTTGGTTCTTTGAGGATAATCCTGAATCCGGCTTCTACCGTTTCTGCATTGGCATTGCCTCCTACATCAAGGAAGTTGGCAGGATCACCGCCCGATAGTTTAATGATATCCATGGTAGCCATTGCTAATCCTGCTCCATTTACCATACATCCTACATTGCCATCTAACCTTACATAATTAAGGTCATTTTCTCCAGCTTCAATCTCTAATGGATCTTCTTCAGCCAGATCACGTAGCTCGAGCAGATCCCTGTGTCTGAACATCGCATTATCGTCCAGGTTTACCTTGGCATCTACCGCTAATATTTTATCATCAGAAGTTTTTAATACCGGATTAATTTCAAATAATGAAGAATCTGTTGATTCGTAGGCTTTGTACAAGCTAAAGATAAACTTCACCATTTCTTTCTGTGCTGTTCCACTCAACCCAAGTGCAAAGGCAACTTTGCGAGCCTGGAAGCCTTGTAATCCGGTTCTGGGATCAATCCATTCCTTGATTATTTTTTCAGGGGTTTCTGCAGCTACAGTTTCAATGTCCATGCCACCTTCAGTAGAGGCCATGATTACATTGCACCCTTTAGCCCGATCAAGAAGAATACTCAGGTAAAACTCTTTTGGCTCAGATGCGCCCGGATAGTATACATCTTCTGCTATCAATACTTTGTTTACACGTTTACCTTCAGGCCCAGTCTGGTGTGTAATTAATTGCATCCCCAGAATCTGATCAGATAAAGATAAAACATCATCTATGCTTTTAGCTAACTTTACGCCACCACCTTTTCCACGGCCACCAGCATGGATTTGTGCTTTAACAACAAACCACTCGGTACCTGTATCTTTCTGAAGATCTTTTGCAGCCCTAACAGCTTTTTCTTTAGAATCAGCAACGATACCACGTTGAATTCTAACGCCATAACTTGCTAATAAATCTTTTGCCTGATATTCGTGAATATTCATAATTGAACGTCTTAAAAATTTGCTAAAAATAGTTGTGCGAAGGTACTCTGTTTGGATTGATATATCAAGAGCAAGATAGATTTATGGGAAGACGAATTTGTTTTTGAATAGTATAAGAAGATTTATATTCAATAAATAATTTTGATGGTTATTGGCATTATTACACATTACATTTTGTTAAGTTTGAAAATATGTCTGAATTACCCATTCTTAAAGCCACAGATATCCATAAATCATACGGTGACATTGAAGTCCTGAAGGGTATTGATATAGAAGTAAGTAAAGCTGAGGTGATATCTGTTGTGGGAGCATCAGGTGCCGGGAAAAGCACCCTGTTACATATACTGGGAAGTCTTGATAAACCAGATAGAGGAGAGATAGTCATAGGGAATAAAAAGATAAACAGGCTATCCCGAAATAAACTGGCTTCTTTCAGGAATAATGTAGTAGGGTTTGTATTTCAATTTCATAATCTTCTGCCAGAGTTTACAGCATTGGAGAATGTTTGTATACCCGGGTTGATTGGGAATAGAAACCCTTCAGATGTAGAAGCAAAGGCAATGGAATTGATGAATCTATTAGGGTTGAGTGACAGGATTAACCACAAACCATCAATGATGTCGGGAGGGGAACAACAACGCGCTGCAGTAGCAAGGGCACTGGTTAATAGCCCCGATATAATCTTTGCGGACGAACCCAGTGGTAACCTCGATTCACACAATGCCGAAGAACTACACCAGCTATTTTTCAATCTGAGGGAGAAGCTTGAAACAAGCTTTGTAATCGTTACCCATAACCCCAGTCTTGCCGGCATGGCCGATCGAAAGCTTACCATTGAAGATGGTAAAATTATCTAATGAAAAATAGAGGAGTTGTCTACATGGTGGTGGCAGTGTCGTTTTTTGCCATCATGAATATCCTGGTAAAATATATTCCAGGAATTGGATCTGTTGAGATAGTGTTTTTTCGATCGCTGGTGTCATTAGTAATGAGTTACTTCACACTTAGACTTCACAAAATCCCAATGTGGGGGAATAACAAAAAGTGGTTGATAATACGCGGTATAGCCGGTTCAGCAGGGCTATTGTTTTTCTTTGCTACCCTAAAGATGATGCCTCTTGGCTCTGCACTGGCTGTGCAATATCTATCACCTGTATTTACAACCCTGTTGGGAATCTATTTTGCAAAAGAGAAAGTAAAACCATTACAATGGATTTTCTTCTTATTAGCTTTTTCCGGGGTCGTTATGATACAGGGCTTTGATCCAAGGATTACTGCATTCCAGGTTATAATAGGAGTTGCAGGGGCTGTCTCAGCAGGTATGGCTTATAATAGTATCAGGAAATTGAAAGATAGCGATCATCCGATGGTGATCATATTTTATTTCCCATTGGTTACAATTCCGGTAACGGGTGTTTACCTGCTCACAAATTGGACAACTCCAACCTTCTTTGAATTATCAGTTTTGTTGGGGATTGGTGTAGCCACACAATTTGCACAGTATTTTATGACAAAGGCTTATCAATCAGACCTGTTGTCAAAGATATCATCAATACAATACATTGGGATCATATTTGCTTTGACGGCCGGATACTTCCTTTTTGATGAAACCTATGATTTTAAATCAGGAATTGGTATTTTAATTATAATATTATCTGTGATTTTTAATATTTGGTATAAGAACAGGAGCGAAAAAAGTGAAAAATTTTCGAAATGATTTTAATTTAGTGGTTGAGTTAAATTAAACCTATGTTGATATGAGTGGTCATAGTAAATGGAGTACGATTAAGCACAAAAAGGGTGCATTAGATAAAAAAAGAGGAAAGATATTCACAAAGCTCATTAAGGAGATTACAGTAGCTGCAAAGGATGGCGGTCCTGATATAGAAATGAATCCAAGGTTACGCCTCGCAGTAGCTAATGCTAAGGGTAAGAATATGCCTAAAGATACTATTGATAGGGCTATCAAGAAGGTTGCTGGAGGAGAGGCAGAGGAATATCATGAACTTACCTATGAAGGTTATGCAACCAATGGGGTGGCTGTTTTTGTAGAATGTACTACAGACAACCTAAACAGAACAGTAGCTGCGGTTCGCTCTATTTTCACAAAACATGGCGGCACCCTGGGTACTAATGGTTCGTTGGAATTTATTTTTGACAGAAAAGGAATATTTGTTTTACCTGTTCCGGAAGGCCTAGATGAGGATGAAATTACCCTTGAACTAATAGATGGGGGAGCAGAGGATGTTGTTATTGAGGAAGGCTTGATGACAATTACCTCAGCTATGGAGGACTTTGGCAACATGCAGAAAAAACTTGAGGAATTGGGGATAGAAGCTGAAAATGCAGAATTGGAAAGAATCCCTAACACCTATGTAAGTCTTTCAGATGCTGATTTTGGAAATGTGATGAAAACGATAGATGCACTTGAAGATGATGACGATGTGCAGAAAGTTTTTCATAATATCGAGGCAACTGATGCTCAGTTAGAGAGCCTATAAATTAGAGAGCCTATAAAGAACTGGTCGTTCAATCCTCACTGAAAAGTCCCGGCAGGACTAAATCCGGGTAGTTATATAATTTTATAATTGATCAATTGTGCCGTCA
>JBDLIU010000318.1:0-5185 GCA_039714715.1 Bacteroidota bacterium | reverse complement strand
AAGAAACCTGCGGCTAAGAAGCCTGCAGCTAAAAAGAAAGCCCCGGCTAAAAAGAAGAAAGAGGAATAACAAAACATTTGTTAAAGAAATTGAATCCCGGCTTAGGTCGGGATTTTTTTATGCCAAATTGAAACTATTGCTTAAGCTGCCCTCTTTTTCCCAGGTCTACTACTGCCATGTTTTGAGGTTTGCCATCAATTATTTCAAGGTTTATAATGGTACGCATCTTATGGAATCCTTGTTGCCCACATGCCCCGGGATTGATAAATAGTAATTGATTCTCTTTATCATTGATCACTTTTAATAGGTGAGAATGGCCTGCAACCAGGATATTGGGCTTGTGTTGAGCGATCATTTCCCTTACCACTTTATTGTATTTAGGGGGCTTATCAGCGATATGTGTTATCATGATTTTAACACCTTGTACCTCAAAGTTCAGGTGTTCGGTGGTATTGGTTCTTACCGCTGTGTTATCAATGTTCCCAAAAACAATTCTAAGTTGGCCCGGTAATGTTGAAAGAATATTAAGTACATCTATGCTGCCAATATCACCGGCATGCCATATTTCGTCTGATGTTTTTAGGTGTTTAAGGACTTGCTCATCCATAAAACCATGTGTATCCGAAAGAATTGATACTTTCATTCTAATTGCTATTCCGTTAAACACCAATATACACCATTGGTCAGTAAACCATTATAATCATCTGAAATATTAAACATGTTGATGATCTTTGCGTTATTAAAGATAAACTCAAAATAAACCTGATTATGGCAAGAACAGGCTTGGTCTTCCTTCTATTGCTTCCCTTATTAACTAATATATCATTAGCACAGGATTTGTCAAGGGTAATTAATGCACATAGGATTACAGAACGGATTAAGATAGATGGTGTGCTGGATGATCCGGCATGGTCTGATATTCAAAATTTCGAAGGAAAGTTTTATCAGATTTCACCGAATAATGGGGCAGAATCTGCTTATGAAACAAAGATTCAAATAGCCTACGATAATCGTGCTATTTATATTGGAGCTCAACTATACGACCCAGATCCTGAAACCATTCCGCAGGAACTTGGAGATCGAGATGATGGCAATTTAAATGTAGATGCTTTTGGGGTTTTTATTGATACTTATAAAAAGGGTCAAAATGGCTTTGGTTATATGGTTACAGCAGCTGGGGTACAAGGAGATCTTGTTTTGTCTGTGAATGACGAGGATGATAGCTGGAATGCTGTATGGGATAGTGAGGTTGCTATAAATGATAAAGGCTGGGCAGTTGAGATGGAAATTCCATACTCAGCAATTCGTTTTCCTAATAGCGAGAATCAAGTTTGGGGAATTAATTTCTATAGGTCAGCGAAACGACTTAATGAGGAATCGACTTTCAATTTTTATAATGCTGAGATAGAGGGTTTTCTAAATCAATTTGGAGAGTTACATGGACTGAAAGATATTAAACCACCTTTAAGGTTGTCTTTTCTGCCGTATTTTTCTGTTGGTGGTCAATATGATAACAGCACTCAAAGTTTCTCCAGCACCTATGCCGGTGGGATGGATATGAAATTGGGTGTTAGTGAAGGCTTTACGCTTGATTTAAGTCTTATCCCTGATTTTAGCCAGGTACAATCAGATAACGTAATACTAAATCTTTCTCCTTTCGAAATAAGGTATGATGAGAGAAGGCCATTCTTTACGGAAGGGATGGAGTTGTTTAGTAAAGGCCGGATTTTTTATTCACGCAGGGTGGGGCAGATCAGGGGATATGTAGATGAAGGTGATTTAGCACCAACAGAAGAAATTACAGAGTACCCATTGTCTGCTCAGTTGATTAACGCAACAAAGTTATCAGGTCGCACCGCTGCTGGTACAGGTATTGGTTTCTTTAATGCCATAACAAGCAATGCTTATGCTACCATTACAGATACTACTGAAACTGGCGGGGACAGGCAATACTTAGTAGATCCTTTAGCTAATTTTAACGTGACTGTTATAGATCAAAACCTTAAGAATAACTCCTATGTAGGTATCATTAACACGAATGTGATGAGGGCTGGTCATTATAGAGATGCCAATGTAACACTAGGTGATTTCAGGTTTCGTGACAAGACAAATACATATAGCGTGAGTGGAAACTTTGGTACGAGCCAGATTTTCACAAGGGAAGAAGAGGAGAATCTTAGAACAGCTGGATACTCAGGACGGCTAAGTCTTTCTAAAGTTTCGGGGAAACTGCAATATTCTGCTGTTGCTGATTTTGAAGATGACAAATGGAATATTAATGACCTGGGTTTTATGAGAAGGAATAACCAGGTGTCTTATTCTGCTGAAGTGAGTTATAATATATTTAAGCCATTCTCAATATTTAACAGAATGTCTGCCAGACTGGAAGTAGAATATGAGCAATTGTATAATCCAAACACCTATACCGGAGCTGATATTGGTGGTCGTATGTTTGCTCAATTTAAAAACTTCTATAATATAGGTCTTGGCTTTGGTTTAAGACCATTTGATAATTATGATTATTTCGAACCCAGAGAGGATGGTTACTTCTTTAAGACTTCAGGTAATTACCATTTATTTATGTTCTTAGGAACTGACAGGAGAAAGAAATTTAATGTAGGGGGGCATATGGGTGGCTGGAAGCGACCGGAAGATAACGCCAGGGGTGTTTTCGGTAGTATTGGTCCTGAATACAGGGTAAATAACAGGATGAGCTTTGATTATAACATAAGATTTGATGTTACCAGAGATACTAAAGGGTATGTCACCAAGCTTTATGATGATTTTGATAATTTGACCAATATCATATTTGGGCATAGGAATAGGAATGAAGTTACCAATACACTAAATGTTAAGTATACTTTCACTAATAAAATGGGATTGACATTCAGGATGCGTCATTATTGGAGTTGGGTTGAGTATGATAAATTCTATGATCTGGGTACTGACGGTTTACTAACTGACAGTAATTATACAGGGATAGAAGAGGGTGTGCCGGTTCATAATACCACCTTCAACGCATTCAATATAGACATGGTTTATTCCTGGCAAGTGGCTCCGGGAAGCTTTTTCTCGGCTGTGTATAAGAATCAAATATATGCCAGTTCAGAGTATGCCCAGAAAAGCTTTATGGAAAACATAAATAATACATTTGATGAGAATGGCACTAATTCATTAACGCTCAAGCTGGTGTATTATATTGATATCGCCTATTTCAGAAAGAAAGAGATCTAGGCTCCGCTGATTCTTCGCGCAGCTCTTTTAGCAGCTTTACGTTCCTCATCTTTCTTCTTCTGGTCTTCTTTTTGCATCTTCTTTATGTCTTTTCGGGCATTACGGCCACCAATACTGCTAACTATACCACTTAAGGCAGTTTTCGTGGCATAATCAATAATAATTTTCTGGGTATCGCGCTCGTAATACATAGCACCCTCCCTGGGAAAGAACCTTATAGAAGGATTGTTTTTCTTTACTACAAATGAGTTGGCAAAGAACGACCTGATAACATTACCCATTCCTTTAGTTTTGAGATTCTTCCTGCTAACTGTAGCAACCTTAAGGTCATTATATACAAAACGCATATTACCCATAGCATAATAGTCATCACCGGCAGCTTCTAATGTAATATCCTTAACCTTGCCACTCGACACCTTCACATAGGCGGTGGCCTCAAGTAGGCTATTAAACTCATTGGCGTCCATTTCACTAAGGTGAGCATCGAAAATAAACCTGTTATTTTCATCTAGCATGTCGAAATTAAAATCGGCTGTTAATAAGCCTTTACCCAATTTAGCACTAGCAGATATCTGTGTATATGGATTCATCCTTATCGCTGAATCAGTGTTTACTACATTGGTCATAATGCCATTTATTTCATGAACCTCCAGGTACCCTTCGGGTTCTACAGATGACAATCTTGAAGAGTAGTTTACCCTGAAATTTTCCACTTCTATAGAGTCGATAACTATAGGAATCTTCAATTTCTTGAGCGCTTCCTGGGGCATTGGCTTATATTGATCGGCTGGTATTTCAAGTTCCTTGTCCTTAAACAGGTCAAGAACACCATTGGAAGCTTTCACCTTCCTAAACCTGACTTTCTGTTCAGTTATCAACTTTTGGAAATCAATGCTCCTGATATCAAGATCAAGATCATGCAGATGCTGCCAGCTAACTTCATAACCTTTTACGTTCGCATAATCATATTTATTCACACGAGGTATTAAAGCCACACCAGAGGCTTTAATGCTCTCGTCCCTGGTAGATAATCGAATCTTGTCAAAAGAAATAATATTAAGGCTGTCGGGCAGCTTGTAATCATAGTTCGACACCTGTATGCTAAAATCTGTCAGGTGATTAAATACGTTGAATTCATTAATAGAATCAAGTATCAGTTCTTCCGCCTTAACGCTAAAATTGATATCAGTAACGAGCTTTTGAGGTTCTCCATTCTTAATCCAATTGAGCTTAGAATTACTCAGATCAATGTGTTTAATAATACCATGAGTGGGAGTAGCTTTCCTGTGCAGTGTAACTAAAATAATGGAATCTTCATGAACGACCGGAGCAGGGGATGGGGTCTCTTCTTTAGTCCTGATACTGAACTTGTCTATCAACTTTTTAAACCCAATATTTTTCTCAGATTCAGGAGTTGTGTCATTTGGCTGATAGCGGTTTTGTACTTTAAAAACAGTGTCGTATTGCAATTCGTTAGATTTCCTGAAAAGGTTTCTAATTGCATCATTGGTAAGGTTGTCCACCTCATTTTGTTCAGTCTTTGATTCTGTGGTATCAATGGTGTTTATCCTGATATTGGCATTTGAGGCCCTGATTGTATCAAGTGAATAATCATTGTTTAATAGTTTTTCGCTATCAAAACCGTTAATAATTAAACCAGGTATTGAGCCTCTGATACGAGCAATATTTTGTTTTGCAGCTATCTCAATATTCCCTGTTATTAAAGAGTTTCTAACCATATCCAGGGTTATACGTTGAGCCGTAATGCTATCATTCGAACTTTGAGTAGATATCTCAGAAACGGTAATTTTTAGTTCTCCGGGTGTAATTAACTCGCGGGAAGTGGAGGTGGAGTCGAACCTGTAATTCCTTACATAAGTATTAATCTTATTAAAACGGGTGGTTCTACTACCTGATTTAACAATCATATCAGCACCCCTGGCAAACACAC
>JBDLIU010000317.1:0-5212 GCA_039714715.1 Bacteroidota bacterium | reverse complement strand
TACAAGAATCTTATTTAAAAAACTTAATTCGGCATACTATTTTTGCAATGGCACAACAGGATGTTAGATATTATTTAAATGGTATGCTGTTTGAGGTTTCTTCTAATTCTCTTAGAAGTGTTGCAACTGATGGTCATCGACTAGCATTATCTGATAAGCAAAAACAGAAACAGAATATAGATTCTTTATTTCAAATTATTATTCCACGAAAGACAGTACTTGAATTAAATAGATTGCTTACATTTTCGGATACTGAAATAGGTATTGATATTTCAAGTAATCATATACGATTTTATTTACCTACTATTACCCTGACATCAAAGTTGATTGATGGAAGGTATCCTGATTACCTTAGAGTGATTCCTGATGAATTATCAAAAAATATATGTATCAACCGTCAACAATTAAAAACAGCTTTACAACGAGTTTCTATATTGTCGAATGAGAAATATAAAGGAATCCAGTTCGAATTTTCGACAAACAAACTTTTGCTTAATGCCCATAATCCTGAGCATGAATCTGCATCTGAAACAATTGATATTGAGTATCCATATGAAGATTTATCCATAGGTTTTAATGTTTTGTACGTTCTTGATATATTGAATACAGTTGAATCCGATGATGTTATTTTTAATTTACATGATGAAAACGTCAGTGCATTGATTCATTCTGAAATGGATGAAGATACGAAATACGTAATCATGCCTATGAGACTGTAAATACTCCACCAACTCTACATGTTTCACGTGAAACATTGATAATTTTATAAGTCTGAGAAATATATGGCCTATCAAGCATCCAGCATTCAAGTACTTAAAGGCCTTGATGCAGTTAGAAAAAGACCAGGAATGTATATTGGTGACACGGATGATGGAACCGGACTTCATCATATGGTCTTTGAAGTAGTAGATAATTCTATAGATGAAGCCCTTGCCGGATATTGCAAAAAAATCGAGGTTATCATTCATAGCGACAACAGTGTTTCGGTGACTGATGATGGTCGTGGGATACCTGTAGACATTCATCCTGAAGAAAATATTTCAGCTGCTGAAGTGATAATGACTGTCCTTCATGCAGGTGGAAAATTTAATGATAATTCGTATAAAGTTTCTGGTGGTCTTCATGGGGTAGGGGTGTCTGTAGTAAATGCTCTTTCTGATGAGCTTTTTTTAACCATACGACGTGATGGAAAAAAATACTTTCAAAAATACAATCTTGGGGTGCCAGCTGGTCCGTTATCCGAAAGTGGTGAATCACATGATAATGGTACAACAATACGATTTTTTCCTAGCTTAGGTGTTTTTAGTAAGGTTGATTTTCACTATGATATTTTAGCAAAACGTCTTAGAGAACTTTCTTTTCTAAATTCAGGCGTTTGTATTGTTTTAAGAGATGAAGGGAAAAATAAAGAAGATGTTTTTGAATACAAAGGGGGAATAAGGGCCTTTGTAGAACACTTAAATCACAACAAGACGCCCCTTCATCCCGAGGTAATATATTTTAAACGTGAGAAGGACAATGTAGAAGTTGAGGTTGGGCTGCAATGGAATGATACTTACCAAGAAAATATATTTTGTTTTACAAACAATATTCCTCAGAGGGATGGTGGAACTCACCTAGCAGGATTTCGCTCTGCATTAACAAGGACAATGAATCAGTATATTGAACAGGAAGGCTTGGCGAAAAAATTAAAGGTAAATACAACAGGCGATGATTCAAGGGAAGGACTAACAGCAATATTATCGGTAAAAGTACCAGACCCTAAATTTTCATCACAAACTAAAGATAAGCTTGTTTCCTCTGAAATTAAGCCAGTTGTTGAAAGCTTATTAGCAGAATACTTACATGATTTTTTAGCTGAAAACCCACAGGATGGAAAATTAATATGCAATAAAATGATCGAAGCTGCTCGAGCAAGAGATGCAGCGAGAAAGGCCAGGGAAATGACAAGAAGAAAAGGTGTTCTTGATATTGCGGGATTGCCAGGAAAATTAGCAGATTGCCAAGAAAAGGATCCTGCATTATCTGAACTATATCTGGTTGAGGGTGATTCAGCAGGAGGTTCAGCAAAACAAGGTAGAGACAGAAGGACGCAAGCAATACTACCATTAAAGGGAAAGATACTTAATGTAGAAAAAGCCAGATTCGATAAAATGCTATCTTCCGTTGAGGTAGGTACTTTAATTACGGCTCTAGGCTGTGGTATAGGAAGGGATGAATTTAATGCAGATAAACTCCGCTATCATAGAATAATAATTATGACTGATGCCGATGTAGATGGAGCTCATATAAGAACTTTGTTATTGACATTTTTTTATAGGCAAATGCCAGAATTGATTGAACACGGAAATATCTATATTGCTCAACCTCCTTTATATAAAATTAAAAAAGGGAAACAGGAAAGGTATTTAAAAGACGAGCAAGAATTAAATAACCACCTTTTACATTTAGCATTAGAGAATACTTCCCTATATATAACTAAATCACAAAGAATGCCAGACAGCGCACTTGAAACGTTGTCTATTGAGTATTTGTCAGTGAAATCAATCTTAAAAAGGCTAAGTAGAAAATATCCAGAAGCCTTTATAAATAATTTGTTGCTAGCGCCTATTTTAAGTATTGATGATTTAACTAGTAATAAACAGATAAATACTTGGATCGATAAAATTAATGTTAAATTAAATAGTTTTGAACAGAAAAAGTATAAATTTAATATTAATATGATTTCTGATCATGAATTTGTAATTACAGAACAAGTACATGGTATTTCTGAGAAAATAAATTTTGGAATTGATTTTTTTAAGACAATTGAATATAAAAAAATCAGCGGGTTGTCTGAGAAATTGAATGGTTTGATAGGTGAGGGGGCATTTGTTCAACGAGGTGAAAAAGTACAACCTATTTCAACATTTGAAGAAGCTATAGATTGGTTGTTTCTAGAGGTAAATAAAGGCCTTTCTATTCAAAGATATAAAGGGTTGGGTGAGATGAATCCTGATCAGTTGTGGGAAACAACGATGAACCCTGCTGTAAGGCGTTTATTGAAAGTTAGAATTGAAGATGCTATTGGTGCAGATGAGATTTTCACCACATTAATGGGTGATATTGTTGAACCTAGGAGAGAATTTATTGAGAGTAATGCAATGGCGGCTGAAAATATTGATATTTGAATTTCAAGATGTTGATTAGAATTGTTTCATTCTATCCTCTATCCATTGTTTAGTTAATTCATTGATTTTCTTTGCTTTTAAACCAATTGTTGAAATTGGTTTGCCAATTACTAAATTTATGGTTCCAGGGTGAATAAGGAAGCCTTTTGGCCAAAATTTTCCCGCATTATGTACGATTGGAAGTACCGGTACTTGGCTTTTCTCAGCAAGTAATGCGCCTCCTATATGGTATTTTGAATCCTCTCCATATCGTGTCCGGGTTCCTTCTGGAAAAATGATAACAATTTTATTTTTTGAAAGAGCGCTTACTCCCTGTTCAATTAGAGCCTTCAGAGCCTTTCGTCCTTGGCTTCGATCAATTGCTATTTGTCCTGTTTTTAGCAGTGCGCGCCCAAAGAAAGGATAATTAATAAGTTCTTTTTTTAATATCCACGATTGCTTGTTTGGGAGTAGCCCACGTAAAGCCATTGTCTCCCAAGTTGATTGATGTTTAGCAATGATAATAAATGGTTGGTCTTTCGGTAGGTTTTCCCATCCTTGGATCTCGTATTTTAAATTACAGATTGTGCGTAATAAATAGAGATTAAATCTTCCCCAATAATTGGCAATAGTTGAAAGTTGGGCGGAATTCAAAAAAAAGGAAAAAAATGAAATGGTGGATGCAAATATGACCACGGAAATTGCCATTAATAAGGTATATAAAAAAGAACGGATAATTATCATTTTTGTTTCCCTATTATTTGTCTTGATACTTCTAATAGGTTTTCATATACAGGATAGTGATTATTATTAATTGATTTAAGGGTATGATTCCCTTTTCCCGTCAATACTAATATTGGTTTTGCGTCTACTTGTGTAGAGGCAATTAAGTCACGCTCGCTATCACCGATTGCGGGCACATGATCTAAATCTAATCCATAGTAATTAGATATATACTGAAAAATCCCTGCTTTTGGTTTTCTACAAGCGCAATTATCGTCTGGCGAGTGTGGACAAAAGAAAAACGTATCAATTTCACCACCCTGTTCTGCTACAAGGCACTGTAATTTATAATGTATTTGATGGAGTACAGGTAAAGAGAAGTAATTACGGGCCAACCCAGATTGATTGGTAGCAACTGAAACAGTAAAGCCAGCATTATTAAATTTGACGATTGATTCAATACTACCTGCTATAGGGATACAGTCATTGGTTGAACGAATGTAATTATCTGAATCCTCGTTGATAACCCCGTCACGATCAAGTATGACAAGCTTCATATTATTATCTAAATTCAGATACCCTGATAGTGCCGTTAATAATCCTGGCTTTTCTTTTCATCAATGTGTCCATTTTATTCCAAAACGATTTATTTAAATCGAAGTCCGCAGCTATTGCTGTTCCCATAACTAAGATTAATAAATCTGCTACCTCCTCCTCTAGTTCCGCCAGATCTTTACCTTTTGTAACGCATGCAGATATTTCACCCAGTTCTTCGGCCATAAGAGCAATGCGGTACTTGAGGTCTTCACCCCCAGTATTTTTGAAATCATGTTTGGTATGAAATTTCTGTACCTCTGCCATCATTTCAGACCAGGAGTTATTACTAGTCATATTATAGATGGGAAAAATCTGCGGTTAATAAAAAAAGCTCACGTAGCTCCGACAATATTGCAAGACGGTTATCTCTTACTGCTGGATTATTATCCATTACCAGAACGGCATTAAAAAATTCGTCTACGGGTTCTTTTAGGGAAGCGAGAATCATAAGACTTCCCGTGTAATCCCTATCCTTAACCAGCTTTATCACATTATCCTTATTATCTCTTAAAATACCGAGTAATTTTATTTCTTCCAACTCAGAGCATAATGCAGGATTTATGGTTAATTTCTCAGATAAATTCTGTTTCTTTAAAATATTATGAATTCGCTTGTTAGCATCGATTAGCAATTGAGCCTGAGGCTGTTCCTTAAAGGTAATAACTGCCTGGATTTTTTCACCAAACTCTATAAGGCTACAGGGACCTGTAGCCATTACTGATTGGATTATATTAACCGGAATC
>JBDLIU010000316.1:0-5220 GCA_039714715.1 Bacteroidota bacterium | reverse complement strand
GATACCCTGCGCTACAAAAAGAAGAAACACAACCTGTAGGATTTATCTTTATAGCGACAAAACTGTCTCTTTTGCCTATTATAATTTGGGTGATATGCCCCAATCCATTTGGGTGATATGCCCCATGTTATTGAAACACTCTCTTCCACAAATGGGATTTTACTTCTACACAACCTAAAAAATTGTGTTTTTCAGCACTAGTGATTGTCAGTAATTTAGAGAGACGTTTTTTAGGCCACCGATATATATCGATGTTGTTGCCGATATAGACTCTGACAATACTGTATAAATGTAGATATAGGTCGTGCAAAGCCGCTCTTACAGGCTCATTTTAATGAAAAAAGTGATGAATTTTCATATGGTTCTATTAGATAGCACATTATGAACCATGGCACATTTATTGGATAAAGAATATAAATGTGAAATAAATAACAAATAATTAGAATAACTAAAACCTCTTTACTATGAAAACGATGAAACTTTTATTTACACTCTTACTGGTTGCAGGTTTCGCAACGGTTGGTTTTGGGCAAATAGCAGGTACGTCCCATGACATGTCAGGTGAACTCTGGAATGCGGAAGGGGAGATCTGTATTGTTTGTCATACTCCACACAATGCATTAGCCTCAAATGCTCCTTTATGGAACCGTGCAGCTACTTCGGCAACTTTTACAGTATATTCAGGAACTACCTTAAATGCGACTGTTGGACAACCTACCGGACAATCTCTCTTGTGTTTAAGCTGCCACGATGGTACTGTTGGACTTGAGAGTTACGGAAGTGCAACTGCCACCCTTCTTAATCCTATTGGCACACCCGGACTTCTAGGTGTCGATTTATCAAATGACCATCCAATTTCTTTTGCATATGATGATGCATTGGCTACTGCAGATGGAGAATTACATGCGCCATCTACTGACTTATCTGGTTTGGGAAGTACTATTGATGCAGATATGTTGTTTGGAGGACAAATGCAATGCGCATCCTGTCATGATGTACATGACGATACTCATGGTAACTTCTTGATTATGAGTAATTCAGCTAGTGCTCTGTGTCTTACATGCCACGATAAATAATCCAAAATAGATTATTACTATATTTAAAGGGCGCCTGCAGCGCCCTTTTTCTATATTTATAATTCTAATAGTTTACGTGCATGATTCGCAAAGTATTCATTCCGGTTATAATGGTTCTACTATTGCAGACTATTTTCGCCTCATGTTCAAAAAACATCTATAAATCCACGCTATCAACTACTATATTTTTTCCAGCCCCTCCCGATACAGCTCGTATCCAATTCCTTACCAGCTATAATAACTCAGGTGACGTAAGAGGCGCTCAATCGAAATTCAAATCTTTTATAGTAGGCAAGGAGGATCCGATATTCATTGAGAAACCTTACGGAATTGCAATAAATGATAATAAGCTATTTGTCGTGGACCCAGGGATAGCTAATCTTGAGGTTATCGATCTAGACAATAACACTTTTGAATATTTCATTCCTGAAGGAAGAGGGATGTTACAATCGCCTTTGAATTGTAATTTTGATGAGGAAGGAAATTTATATGTCGCTGATGCAGGACGTAGTCAGGTGGTTGTTTTTGATGAAAATCTTGAATATAAAGGAGAAATAAGTGGTGATGAAAAATTCGACCCTTCAGATGTATTTATAATTGGGGACACGCTCTTTGTAACAGACCCCAAAAACAACAGAATCAACTTATACAATCTCTACAACGGGCAACCGATATCATACTTTCCTAAAGAGGCAAAAGTTGGTGATGAGAATTGGCTCTATAATCCTTTAAATCTACATCTATCTAACGGGAAAATCTATGTGACAGACTTTGGAGATTCTCGTATAAAAATCTATTCCATGAATGGAGAGTACTTGAGTTCAGTTGGTAGCTATGGAAGAGGATTAGGGCAATTTGTTAGGCCGAAGGGAATTGCTGTTGACCGGGATAGGAACCTGTTTGCCATTGATGCAGGCTTTCAGAATGTGCAGATTTTCAACGAAAATGGACAATTGCTCATGTTTTTTGGAGGGCCCTACCAGGGACCAGGTGACATGTATCTCCCTGCCAATATCATTATTGACTATGATCATAATAGATATTATGAAAAGTTTGTTGATCCTGCCTTCAATTTAAAATACCTAATCTTTGTAACCAACCAGTACGGGCCTGATAAGGTAAGTGTCTATGGAAGGATTGAACCTAAATAATAAGATGTGGGTTTTAAGAGCAGAAGATACCTACCTTTTTTAGCAGTTATAATTGTTCTAACAGCCTGCTCTGTACAAAAACACTTCAATACATTATCCTTTTTTTTTGATGGTGTGCCCAATACTGAAGATGGGATTGAGAACTTTGTGACAGATTCATTAAACAGCGGCACTGGTGATACTCTGGCTATCAGTGCTCAGCTAGAGGATCCGTCATCTTATATTCACCAACCCTATCTCAAAAAACAATGCGCTTCCTGTCACAACCAAGGCCAGATGGGTAGTATGAATAGTACTCAACCCGCTCTTTGCTACCAGTGCCACACCAACCTGGAAACTGCTCACCAATATGAACACGGTCCTGCAGCAAGTGGGTTCTGCACCGAATGTCATGATCCGCATAAGTCCAAAAATGATCATCTTCTTCAACGGATAGGTGAGGATTTGTGCTACAGATGCCACAACGCTACACAGGTTTCAGAAAGCTTGTTTCACAATATCCTTGAAGAAACTACCTGTACTTCATGCCATCATGCACATGGAAGTGATAATCATTCCCTGTTGCATCAGGGAACCTGCTACAACTGTCATGATAATTTTGCAGATCTTTATGCTTTCACACATGGTCCGGTGATTAGTGGCCGGTGTTCAGAATGTCATGCTTCCCATAGAAAGGGTTCAGAGAAATTACTGATAAGATCAGGGCAGGATCTATGCTTTCACTGCCACGATTCCCAACGAATACTTGGGGGCGAAACTCATTCATATATTGACGATGCTAACTGTACCGAATGCCACAATCCACATGGTGGAGAGGATAGGTTTATGTTTAAATAATCATCAAAAGGATTGAAGACCAGAATACTAATATATGGTTTGCTTGTATTTTCAGGTTTTGATGCTTATTCACAGAATAATGGCTATTCACCAGGATTCTGGAAGTTCACCTCCCTGGATGGGGAAGTAAAACTTAAGGGACTGTATCGGCAAAAGTACACTACCCTGAATGATTTCTCTGAATCTCAGGAGAGTATGTACTTTTCCGGAGGCCTCAGCCTGAATACAAAAAGTTATATCTGGCATCCCAGCTTTTTACAAATTGACCTGGGAGGAGAATTCTACCCCGAGTCAAACCAGGACGATTACCTGGTCACACCAGACCGGGCCGAAGTAAGAACGTTAAAAGGACTGGATATTGGCACCACCCTTTTCAAAAGCAAGCCGGTCACTTTAAACTCTTGGGTCAGTTGGAATGACAGCTATAGCAACCGTGAAAATTTGACCAACATCAGGACCAAAACTACTCGCTGGGGTAGTTCTCTGTTTGCCAGGAACCGGATTCTTCCAGTTACCGTAAGTTATAATAATAACCAATGGGATCAGGAAGAAACAGAGTCGGGACGTACCTATCAGACGGAACAGAGCAATTTCGATGTCTCGACACAGAAATCCTTTACTCAACGTGACAGGAACGAGCTGAATTACTCCCATAACCATTATTTCCGAAGTGACTATAACCTATCAGAAATTGAGAACATAACCGATAACGTAAGGTTAAACAACAGCTACTTTTTTGATAATGAAAAAAGGTATGCATTCCGGTCCATGATCTACTATTATAACCGTTATGGTAACCAGAATTATATGATTTTCAACGCCACAGAAAATCTTACTTTCAATCTGCCTCAAAACCTTAGATTTACTGGCATTTATAATTTTTATAATCAACAACAGGAATCACAAAAATCCAGACAAAATAAAATTAATGTAAATCTAGGACACAAGCTATTCTCAAGCTTGAACTCTCAGGTCTTCTATGAGTATTCCGGTATTAACCATACGAACTACCGGGAAACAAGAAATAGCACAGGACTAAATCTAAGGTATACCAAAAAAATCCCCACCGGCCAGCTTAATCTTACCTACTACTATTCACTGCTGCGGGATGTTATGGACACCGATCCAGGCCATTTACAGATATTTGACGAGGAGCATCTGTTGTCGGATGGTGAGATTAGTACCCTGGGCAAACTGTATGTTGACTGGAATACGGTTTTGGTCAAGGATGTCACCGGCACCATTATCTATCACATTGATTTTGATTATATCTTGATTGAGCAGGGAGATTACACCGAAATCCAGCGAGTTCCGGGTGGGCAAATTCCAAACATGTCAACAGTATACATCGATTATGTGACGGTTCAGACCGGATCATATAAATATGATGCACACTCTAACAATGTAAGCGCGAATATTACTCTTTTTAATCGATTCCTGGAGCTCTATTACCGCGGGCAGTTTATGAATTATAAAAACGTGGAAAAGTCTGACCTTCTTGTCTTGAATTATATAAAGAGAAATACCTATGGGGGGAAACTGTATTACCGGAATGCGGAATTAGGCGTGGAATATGAATATCAAAACAGCACCATTACCCCGTTTAAGCTGATGCGCTACTATCTGAATTTTCAGAAGAGGTTTAATAAGATTATTCTGTCGTTGAATGGCAACTTCAGGGATTACGATATGCTGGATGAAGAAATTAACCGGAAATATTCCGATCTTTCAGGAAAAGCAGCCTATGAGTTCAGGCCAGGGACCAAACTCGACCTTCTTCTGGGATACCGCCACCAAGCCGGGCCGGGAATCGACCTGGACCTGCTAACCGCAAGTACCGAATTCAAAACGGCATACAGGAAACTCTACCTTACCCTTGGGCTCTCACTTTACCTGAGGGATTACCTTGAAGATATTACTAATTACTACAGTGCCTATTTTGAAATTGTCAGAAGATTTTAAATACTAAGGATTATGAAGAAGTCACTCCTGTATTTATTCAGCCTCATATGCCTTTACTGCTATCCTCTATTCGGCCAGGAAGAAACCGCAGAATATAGCTGTACCGATTGCCATTCAGACATGGTTGAACATGAGGTGATGCATTATCCGGCTGAGGATGACTGTGAGAATTGTCATATGTCCAACGGCAATGA
>JBDLIU010000315.1:0-5262 GCA_039714715.1 Bacteroidota bacterium | reverse complement strand
ATAATACCAATCCTCTGTAATTGCTATTATTTATTATTGCTTTCATTTTCCTCCTCATTTAAATATTAAAAATTGACTTTCCGCTATTTAAATATCAATCTCTATTTCTCAACACTAAACTTATGTACAGTCTCAGTATGATATGTTTCACCTGGTCTTAAAACTGTTGATGGGAAGTTCTCCTGGTTAGGTGAATCAGGGAAATGCTGAGTTTCCAGGCAAAAAGCTGTTCTGTATTCATATTTCTTTCCTCCTTTGCCTATGTCTGATCCATCAAGGAAATTACCTCCATAGAATTGTAAGCCAGGCTCCGTAGTAAATATCTCCATTACCCTACCACTATTTGGTTCGACTACTTTAGCCGCAAGTTTCATATCGCCATTCTCTCCATTAAGAACAAAGTTGTGATCATAACCATAACCATTTTTTAATATCTGATCATCAGCATCTACCTCCTTACCTATTTCCTTCAATTCCCTGAAGTCAAATGGAGTGCCTTCTACAGCAGCTAATTCACCCGTTGGGATCAAGGTAGAATCAATTGGTGTGTAATTGTCGGCATTGATCAACAGCAAATGATCATTGATGGTGCCATTGCCTTCACCATGAAGATTAAAGAATGAATGCGATGTAAGGTTGATAACTGTTGGTTTATCTGTTGTCGCATCGTATGTTATTTTCAGCTCATTGTCTTCTGTAAGTTCATAAATAACGGTAACTGAAAGGTTGCCCGGATATCCTTCGTGCATGTCGGGATCCAGGTGTTTCAATGTTAGCTTATTTCCTTCCTGAACGGCATCAAAAACCACATCGTTATAACCAACCTTACCACCATGCAGTGCATTAGGGCCGTTGTTAGTTAACAGGGTATATTCATTCCCATCGATCGAAAATTTGCCACCAGCAATACGGTTACCATAACGACCTATCAAAGCACCAAAATACAGGTTGCCTTGTACGGTTTCTTCGATATTGTCATATCCAAGCACGATGTCTTCAAAATTTCCATCTTTGTCTGGTATCATCAACGACACTATTTTACCTCCGTAATTGGTTATTGTAGCCTCCAACCCATTTTCATTCTTTAAAGTATAGAGGTCTGTCTTTTTACCATTGTATTCCATCTCCCAATTGTTTTTTTCGTTCTCTGTAGTTTCTTCTTTTGATTTATCTGCGGTACATGAATAAAGGCCTATAGCCAAAACTGCTAATCCAATTGTTGCTTTTTTCATCATAGTTGTTTTTGTTTTTCTTTCTTCAATATTGATAACTGCCATGGCAGCTCATTATAATTATATGTTGCATGTATGCTATTTGCACAAGTATCAATTTCGTTTAATTTGTTAATCAGGTCGAATTAATCATTAGTCAATTTTACAATATGTTTTTTGTCTAATTTATATTCATTCACTCCATTTTTTAATATCTTGAACGGTCCGGGCATTGGATTATAATTGCCCCTGTCTTCTCCCATAAAATCACTTTCAATTACATAAGGACTTCCATCAGGATTTTCAAATAAGGCTTCTGATACAATGGTAGCTCCTAATTTGGCTGTGGTTACTATTTCGGTATGCAATTTCTTAGGAAGCTTTCCCATCTTCAATTTTAAATATATACCGTCATTCTTTTCCGCCAATTCAATCCCCGGATTCTCTTTTGCATATACGACAAAGTTTTTCTCATTTTCTTCGGGTTTTGCACCATTATAGTAAATGTTTCCGTCTGTCTTATTCTTATATTGGGCAATATTGTACCCATATAATCCATAGAACTCCGAATTATTATCTCTTAAAACCTCCTTTACTTTCCCTGTGTTTATGAAAATATTATTGAAATAACGATTGTCTCCTAAAGTAAGATTCTTAAGTCCTGCTACTTGTGTAGAATGGGTAAACATATAAGGTGTAAAACGCCCATGAACCTTATTTATAGCTGTTTGCCCTGCTATTAGATTATGCACAAAAGCTGCACCTTCCGACCAATCCCAGATTGCTCTATCAGATAAAAAGATATTATTGTCAACCAGATATGGTCCGTGATTAACTTCCGAAAATAAATCATCAATAGAATTATCGTAAAACAGGTTACGGGATATTCTTGTTCCTTGTGCCATCCAATCAATCCAAACGCCATGACCGGTATTATGAATATGATTGTCGGCAATAAGCATATCAATGGCACCATGTATTTTTATTCCGGCTATTTCAAAACCTTCAAAAATTCGTTTGGTCCAGATATCATGAATATGGTTGTTCGTTATTTTGCTAAAAACAGCCCCTAAACTACCAACTATGCCAGCCTGTTCGCAATTCGAAATCTCATTGTTACGAACTATATGAGAACCTATTTTTTCTTTCGACCATCCTATTTCAAGAGCTCTGAATATTACTTCGTTGTAATGGGTTGATCCATCCTTTTGTGGATTTGCATTAGCCACATTATGTCCTGTGGATCTGTCTTTTCCCAGAGTAATACCAACGCATTTTGAATTTGATATTTTGTTATTTTCTATAATCCAACCTTTACTCCAATGTGTCCCAATCAATCCTATCTGTTCAGCAGTTGGTGCAGCCCATTGCGTGGCTGCCTGGTCCATTATAAAACCACGCACAGTGATGTAGTTTACGCCAGGTTTGGCAGGGTAAAAACAACTTGGTCTTGCATTTATTTCAACAAGGTTTTCGTTTGGATTTTCATCCTGGAAGTTTGCCCATATAGTTGTATTTTCATCATCAACTTTACTATACCAGGTATATAAAGACTCTGCTTTATTTTGTGAATCAGGATACTCTTTAGGTTCTTTTACCTTCGATAATGAATCTTTCTCATACAAAGACTTTCCGTTTAAGAATACTTCTCCTGTATGATGTTCCATCTCTTTTTTATGAAACCAGTCACCCGCAATTATGTCTTTATAAGGATGATAATCACCAAATACCGAATTAGGAATAACAGCTTTCCAAACCGTACCTTCTACAAGCTCCCAATTTTCAATTTGCTCCGATCCCTTTATTACTACTTTTTCTCCTTCAGCAGCTCTGTAAAGTATTCTCTTTAAATCATTTTCACCTCCATTAACAGGGGAAACCATTTCCCGGTAAACTCCTTCATGCACCGTAATGGTATCGCCAGCCTGAGCTATTTTAGCTGCCTTAGATATATTTCTGAAAGGATCAGTTTCAGTGCCTGTATTTTGATCACTACCTTTTGGTGAAACATGATATTCTTTAGCACTGATACCACTGCTGATCAAAAGCATTAAAATGATAAAGGCGAATTTTAAAATATTCATCTGCTTAAAATATATTATTGTATTTTTTACTTTCTTCGCATTAGCGAAAGCTTAAAAGGCAACTCATTGTAGTTATATGTATTGGGAATACCTTCTTTATTAAATGACTGATAAACCATTTCTATATTCTCGATACTCTCAATTTCAAGTTTCTGGTTGTTCCCTGCCCTTATAAGTTCAGGGTGGCTAACGAGCGAAAACTCTGTTTTGTTACCATCTTTATAATAGATGTTTTTTGCCTCAGCCAGAAATTTGCTTTCGTCTTTTTCGAGTCTTTGCCATTTGCCACTTAACGAGTCTGCAGTCATGGCAAAAATAAATCTTGTGCGCGCATCAACCTCCCAATCATTTTTAGGGTGAGGCCATGCACCTTCCAAAATAGCAATGTACTTATCTTCTTTTTTGGCGTGATAAATATGAGCAGCCTCAAACATCTTCCATTTAATACTATCTCTATTTCCTGTCTGAGTAAGGGCAGTATATTCTTCTGAGTCTTCAAATCCTTTAGGAAATTCTGCAATAGAAGTTTTCAGATACTTAATTGATCCCTGTTGATTCGAGTAAAACATAAACATATCATCACCCTGTGAAATCATCCAGAAATCTATCCAAAACTCACTTTTGTCTTTATTGTGTTCAATGAATTTAATTTCCGACCACGCATTAACATCATTAATATTACTGTTGGTCATATAAATTGGTTCCAAATTGCTGTGGCTGCCTTCTACCCATGTGTGAGCCACAAGATACCATTGCTCCTGGGGTTTGAAATAAAAAACCTGCGGGGCAACAACATTACCTCCAACAATTGAATCAATTATAACTCTCTCCGAAGTGTTTAAACCTTCTAAAGTTTCGGCACCTGCATATGCAGTAGCTATGCTGAATTTCTTTTTGCCATCAACAACTTTAGATGCTTTGGCAGTATAAAAGAGGTGATATTTTCCATCAGCCTCAACTATTGATGGGTCTTTTACCGCTTCGTTGTCGAAACTACCTTCACCACGTGCCTCAAAAAAAGGCCTCTCCGTTATCCAATCAAAGTTTTGTGCCTGCTCTTCTTCTACCTGATTACATGAGAAAAGAGTAGTTAGAAACACTATAACTGGCAGATAAATTATAATATTTTTCATTGTATTTTTTTACTACGATATTATGCTTCGCTCATGATGCACCTTTTTAATAATTCTTCATTATTGCCAATTCGTATGGCAGATCATTATAATCGTACTCCGGGCCCATACCATCCGCATCGAATGATTGGAATAACAATTGAAGGTTGTAGTCCTCAATTTCCAGTCTTTGATCGTAACCGCTTCTTATCAATTCAGGATGACTCACATTGTCGTAAACACATTTGGTTCCATCTTCGTAAAAAAGATTATCAGGGTCGCCCATAAATTCATTCATCTCTGGCTCCACACGTTCCCATGGGCCTTCAAGTTTGTCGGCTACCACAGCAATGTGAAAGCGATAACGGCTGTCCCAGTAATTTCTATGGGTTGGGTGTGGGCGTACAGCCTCTAACAAGGCCAGGTATTTGTTCTCTTTCTTAACATAATAAATATGACTTGCTTCGTGTAATCTCCAAACACCTGTTTCGTCTTCTCCAACTATAGATAACACAGTTTTGTCTCTATCGGTAAACCCATGTGGGAATTCTTCAATTGGTGACTCAAAACGGAACATCGACCCCTCGTGATCGGTATAGAACAGGTGTGCTTTGGTCTCATCACAAATTACCCAGAAATCTATCCAGAATCCATTATTGATTTTTCCTGTTTTTAATATCTGTGGTTTTGTCCAGCCATTTATATCTTCGATATCAGGATTAGTCATATAAATTGGCATTAAATCCGGCATCCCTTCAACCAGTGTTTGAGCAACAATGTACCAAAGTCCCTGAGGCTCGAAGTAGAACACCTGTGGTGCTACAATTACTGACTCATAAAGATCATTAAAGTTAT
>JBDLIU010000314.1:0-5267 GCA_039714715.1 Bacteroidota bacterium | reverse complement strand
AAACCTTCCCCGGCACCCAAAGTTCTTGTTTGCAGTTTCTTTACCACTTTCAACCAGTATGTCTACATAATCAAACAATGGTTCATTAAGTTCCCCAAGGTTGGTCACATCAGCAAGCCAGTAATTCATCTGAAGGTTGATGTTAAGGTGGTAATCTGCATTCCATGGAGCTTTTATGTGCTCATTCCAAAGGCCCTGAAGGTTGGCAGGATTGGTTCCCGGACGGGAGGAGCTAATAAGAAGATACCTGCCATATTTGAAAAGTAGTTCTGAGAGTCCCGGATCTGTTTCCCCATCCTTGATTCTCTGAAGCCTTACATCTGTGGCCAGGCTATCGTAACTACCATCTGCAAGTGATAGCTCAAGTTTTGAGTAGTAAGAGCGGAAATCTTCTATATGTTTTTTTTCAATCGTATTGATATCAATTCCCTGCAAAGTTCTTAGGTCTTCAATGTTTTTATTCTGATAATCCTGGTGATAAAATGAAGAGTTAGAAACAAGTACAAAAGTTGCTTTTTTAACATTTAAAAGCTCAAGGTAGTCCTCTCCTTTAATGATTTCACCTCCCTGATTATCTAATTGCAGACAGGTCTCAAATTTTACTCCTTCAGTAATAGGAAATGGTTTTGAATCAAATTTACCCCCGTACTGGGTAATTTCTCCATTCATGACAAGGAGTCCATTATCATTCACAGAAGTTGTAGCTGTCTCATGACCTTTATCCTTAGGCCGGCTCATTCTTATTTTCCCGTTAAGTCCTTCTTCAGCCTCTGTTGTAAGTTCAATTACTATTGCCCTGTGCGGATGTGATACAAACACTTTCTCGCTAACAAGATTTCCGTTTGATCTGTATGAGATATTTGCTATGGCTTTGCTTAGGTTTAGCTCTCGTTTATAATCACTGATGTTTTCATGTCCAAGTTCGAGATAAAGATCTCCCATGGTTTGGTGCGATCTGGTAACAGCCTTTCGTGAATACTTATTCACTACCATTTTATCTGCTTCAGCATTCTTTCCTTCTTTAAGCAGTTGCCTGATTTCTTCCAGATCTTCTCTATTTCCATCAGTTATTTCCCATCCTGCATCATTTGGCCATAACGAATCATCATTAAGTTGTATCCTCTCTTTGGAAGGATCTCCGAACACCATTACTCCGATTCTGCCATTTCCCAGTGGCATGGCTTCGTTCCAGTTGGCAGCCGCCTGTCTGTACCATAGAACATCGTCCTTTGACTCTTGAGTATTATTACAAGAAGCCAGTACGGCCAAAACTATTATAGGTAAAAGTTTCTTTAAAAAATCCCTCATTTATCTGTGATTTAGTAGTTTACAAAATTAGCCGATTTTAACTAAGTAGTATCAATTAATTTTTGAATTTGGACTAGGTCACATCCTGAAACAGGTTGCCTGAAAACAAATAATTAGTCAATTAAAAACATGAAACGTACAGGCCAATGAGAAAAATAATTGAATAGATACCCCTCTATTTTGACAATTAATCTTCGTTGTTATTTTTCAGGAATCTGATATTTGTAGTATAAGAAATTATTATCAAAAATATATTGCAGCAGGTCAAATGAACAAAGCAAATGCCATAATAAGGATATACGGATGGCTGATAACACTATTATTATTAGCTACATCGGGCAGTAGTTTTGCGCAAATTGAGCGTATTACAAACTGGAATTTTTCATCAGGAATAGGAAGCACCGAACCGTTCGCTGACGGTTTTGCATGGAATGAATTCGACTTCGATAAGACTGAATTAAAAAAAACAGATACAGAGGCAAGCAATGGAAGATCTCTTCGGTGCATTAGAAATAAATATTTCGAGGGGAAAGACCATTATGGCATAGGTCAATATGGCGGTCGTGCACAATCGATCATTCCCTGCCCCGAGCCGGGAACATTGTATGCTTTTAGTGCAAGAGCAAGGGTGTCCGGTCCGCTTGAGGGAGAGGATCCCGGAGAGGTAGCACTTGTGTTTTATAATGATCAGGAAGAAATCACCAGCCAACCGATCTTCTATTTTACCAACACAAGTTATGAGACCCAGGAGCAAATTATCACCGTACCGGATGACGCAGTTTGGTGCCGTGTATGGGTTCGTAAAACCGAGAGCGTAGATTTTTTAGCTGACTGGGTATCACTGAAAGCTATGGTCGATGACACCCCTATGGATGTTACTGGCTTTACTGCTACAGACATTGGAGCTACCAAAGTACATTTAGAATGGACACCAGTGGCAGGCGCAAGTGGGTATATGATCGAACGAAAGCTCCCTTCGGATACTGTATGGTACACGGCATTTAAAACGCTCGAGGGCGGTACTTCCTCTTCATTCCTGGATTCACGAGATACAAAGAATGGGCAGTTGGAACCCGGGATAGAATACTATTACAGGATTTCGGCTTTAGGTGATTATGGCAATTCAGGGACTACAGAAATTAGTGTAACAACGGCCACTTTTACTTCCTCTCCCGGTAATACCACCTACTTTATTGATGCCACTAATGGTGATGATGCAGCCGCAGGAACATCTAAGACTACTGCCTGGAAGGGCTTTATGAATCTCGACCGCCTGGCACTGGCTCCCGGTGACTCGGTGTTGCTTATGCGTGGTGAATACTGGGATGAGTCTCTAATCCTGCATGGTAGTGGTGAAGCGGGTAATGAAATCATTATAGCTCCGTATGGAACGGAGCCTGAACGGCCGATCATTAATGTTGAAGGCAAGGCTCATGCGGCTATTCGCCTGCTTGATGTTTCTTATTATCGCTTCCTGGATCTTGAACTATCCAATTATCATCCTCAATTCCGCGAATTCGGCAAATTTGCAATTGAGGCGGGGACATGGCAGGATAGTAGCGTTACCAGTCTTCATTTCAACAAACTGTTTATTAATAAGGTTCGTGGTGCTGCTGTACGCCACGGTAATGGTGGCTTTATTTCTGACGGAGAGCTGTCTGCCGGTATCCGGTTGGCCACAGACATCCGCGGGTCAGATCCAACTGATAAACAGATTTACACTGCGAGTATTACAAACTGTTTGATCCAGGATGTTGAACAACATTCAATGCATCTGGGCGGGATAGACGGCATTACTGTTACAAATAACAGAGTGGAACGTGGAGGATACACCAACATGCTTACGCGCAGACTTTATAACGGAATAATTGCCAATAATTATTTCATTGAAGGCGGTTACTACATGTCTATGGCCGACAATGCTGGGGTTGGTTACTACGGGGGAGACAATATTTTATTTGAACATAATGTAGTTTACAAAACATGGAACAAGGCATCAGGACAATCACTTAACATGGATGGATGCGATAACTGGATTGTACAATATAATTTTTTCAAAGACAGTGGGTCAGGTTGCTTCGTAATCAATCATGGTGCTGAGGGCAACATCTTTCGATATAATATATCTGAAGGATTTAATGACCAATGGTTCAGAAACCTGGGAGGGGTAAACACAACAATATACAACAATACGGCATATATATATGCAACAAATACGTCAAATAAGGGATTCTTTGTTAGCAATTCAAGAACTGTGAGTAAAGACCCAAAACCCTCAGTCAATACACAGGTATATAATAATATTTTCATAAGGGAGGTTTCAGATTCAATTGAAACAGCCAATCTTATCTATGAAGATCCTGCAACCGTCAGCTCGAAATTTAGTAATAATGTATTCTATGGTAATTTCAGCGACCTGATAGAAGAAGATTCCAATGCTTTTTTTATGGATCCACTCTTTGTTAATCCTGGTTCTGGTACAGTTGGCAGTACATTTGATGCGGATGGCTATAAACTACAGGATACCTCTCCATATATTAGAAGTGGTCTCGTTATCCCCGATAACGGAGGGATTGATTTCTGGGGTAACGAGCTTTTTGATGCGTATCCACCCTCGTTGGGGGCACATCAGTCACCAATTGTAACTGCAATTGAAGAAAACAAGTTGCCAACTGCACGCCTTAAGCAGAACTATCCCAACCCTTTTAATACAATTACAAATATTGAATACTATGTGCCGGAGAAAGGCAGAGAGCAAAAGGTGGTTTTAAATATACTTGATATGCAGGGGCGGGTAGTGAAAACGCTTGTTAATGAGCATCAAAGCGCGGGACACCATACTGTTCAATGGAACTCAATAGATGGAAGGGGCAATGCTAATACACTTGGTATTTATTTCTATAAGCTCAGAGTAGGTGACTTTGTTGAAACTAAGAAGATGATCTTGTCCTATTAGTTGTAATCATATGCTTTCAGACAAAATTTAAGAAAGCATATTAGTTTTAAATTTTAGATTAATAATAAAGTTCGTGAAGCATATTTATAAAATATTGATTCTATGCTTGTTGCTATACTCACCGGTTGCAGTGTTTGCCCAGGAATCAGATGAGGCTTATCACGAACGTATGAGATGGTGGGATGAAGGGCGTTTGGGGATGTTTTTACATTGGGGCATATACTCCACTTTTGGAGGTGAATATAATGGTAGGGATTATGGTAAGGAAGTTGGACAGGCTAGTGCAGAATGGATTTATCTCAAATCAAATATGCCAGAGAAAGAATATCGTAATGCAGCCTTAAGCTGGAATCCTAATAAATATGATGCTGAAGAGTGGGTGAAAATGGCTAAAAACGCTGGCATAAAATATATGGTACTTACAGCCAAGCACCATGACGGCTACGCACTTTTTAACTCGGAAGTGTCTGATTGGAACGTTGTAGAATCATCAGCTATAAAGCGCGATTTGGTAAAAGATTTCATTACAGCATGCCATCAATACAATATGAAGGTCGGATTTTATTACTCACACGAAAAAGATTGGATGCACCATGCACGACAAGCCAGGGACACAAACCCTTTACCTGAAGAATATGTAAAGTTTGCAGAAAGGCAAATTACTGAGTTACTTACACAATATGGCAAAATTGATTTGATATGGTATGATACGCCCGTTAATGACCATGAAGATTTTAATAAAATGTGTGCAGGGTTGATCAGAAAACATCAGCCTGAGTGCATCATAAATGGCCGTATAGGCAATGGACTGGGGGATTATAAAAACATAGGCGATCGATCTATTGTAGATCCTGGAATGGCAGGCTACATGGAGTCAATCATGACCATGCGTCTGAATTGGGGATATGATAAAAATGATGATTTCTGGAAGTCTTCTGATGAGTTGATCAATATGGTGAGTAGAAGTGCCTGCCGTGGATCAAACTTTCTGTTGAATATTGGG
>JBDLIU010000313.1:0-5312 GCA_039714715.1 Bacteroidota bacterium | reverse complement strand
ATCATATATGAGTCCATTAGTAATTACGGTGTCATATTCTATGCTACATGCAAATAGAAAAATGCCTGATACAATTGCTGAAATTCCCTGCACAAAAAATCTCCTCATAATACTTAGAGTTATAAAGTTTTGATTTGTTTTCAATTATACTATCCTCTTTTTAACAGGATCCCACTCAACTTTTCTTTGTTCAACATATGATTTATGAACCATCAAAACAGCTACTGTATCCTGAAATGCTTTATCAATATTACATCCTGTTGTACCTCCATTTCTGATAACATCTATCCATTCTTTAAAATGAAGATGGGTAATATCCACATCCATACCATCAATAGTTGTATTTATAAGCCCCCTTTCTGCATAATATCTTTCTGTAGCCGAAGATATTCCATCAATATCATAAGTTTTTTCAGGGTATTGTAACAATGGTTTCTTCGGATCAATAATACCATTCTTTATTTTTTCACTGTATTGTGGCGAATCCCTGTTGGCATATACCTTCAGATCTGCCCCAACTTCCATTGAGGCATCATTGCCCATAAATACTCTTCCACGCGACCTGCTATTGGCCAATGAGGCACTATATAGCAGGGAAAACTCCCTGTCAGGAAATTCAAGGACAGACTGAAATGTGTCCGGCATATCCCGTTCCTCTTTATGGAAATATATTCCTCCTGAAGAGGTAACAGACCTGGGAATCCCAAATCCTAATATTTGATTCATGGCATCAATCTCATGCGAGAATAACTGCCCTGCCAGACCTGTGTCGTATTCAAACCACCTTGGCCAGCCATAAAAGCGTTCGATACTAAATGGCACTTTTGGTTTATCCCCAAGCCATTGTTCCCAATCAATAGTTTTAAGCGATCCTGGTTTTGGATTTCCTTTACTATCCAAATGCCTGATCCATGCTCCCCATTTTGAGTTTCTGTTTGTTGTGGTCTCTACCAAAGTGACTTTACCCAAAATGTTCTTATCTACATATTCTTTTGCCCTTTTAAATGTTTCATTTTTGCTATTCTGGTGCCCCAGTTGGAATACAACCCCACTCTTCTTTACGGCATCAGTGACTTCGTATAATTCATCTTCTGTTAAGGTCATTGCCTTCTCACAATACACATGTTTTCCTGCATTAACAGCATCGATAGTCATCTGTGCATGATGAAAATCGGGTGTCGCAATAATAACAGCATCAATATCAGGGCTCGCTATCAAATCCTGATATCGTTCATACCTCTTCACCCCTTTAAAATCCAATGCTTCCCCATTGGGTTGCATCCCCTTGCCAGCAACATACATTGCCTTTTGCGCATGGTTATCAAACACATCACAAATCCCAACTACCTGTACATTAAGCATTTCCTGGTTATGATACATCTGCAAACGCCTTTTAGCATTTTGGTTATTGGCTTTAGCATTTTTAGAAAGATTTTCATACTCTTCCTTATGCATAAATCCGGCAGATTTTAGCAACTGAATACCTCTGGCACCTGTTCCAATAATACCTGTCCTCACAACATCACCTTTGGTAGCAGATGATTTGTGATTTTTGATAGGAGAATCGCTAACTCCCAATTCCGATTTAAGAGCTACATCTTTTAATTTTGATAGTGCATTTTTCTTGTGATAATCGTAGGCAAAATAACCAAGTATGGGTGTTGTTGCCAGACCTTTAAGTATATTCCGCCTTGTAATTTTACCTTTTTGATTTTGGTTATCGTCTTTTGATTTAGCCATGCCTCCTACTTTTTAAGTTTCCCAATCAATCTATCCAGTCCAATTATATGGCTGGTTTGAAACTGCATAATAACCAGGAACCCAAAGAACTCAATCAAATTACTATTAACAAAAGTTGATCCTCCAACAAATGGAGGGATGGCCACATAATACAAAAGCAACATTACTGCCCCTGCCAATGAAGCATATCTTGTGAAAATTCCTGCTATTAGTGATACACCGATCAACACCTGCCCCCAAATATTAAGTACATCAGAAATTTGCAGTAAAGTTGGAGATTCTGCAATTGCTATAAACATATCGGAAAAAATCCAGTTGGATTGCAATAGAAATGGAGCGCCTGTCCATATTGGATTAATAAGCTTATTCAACCCTTCAATTAAGAAATGACTTCCAATTACCAGTCTTAGTAACAGTAATGTATAAAATTGGAGCTTTGTGTAAGCTGTTTCTACTTCACTCATTGCCATCATCATTTTTAAGATTAGTAGTCATATCCAGTGCATTAATTTCCATTTGTAAAAAAGCAAAAGGTTAGTTTTATCACGACCTCTTAACTTAAATTAAGAAGGTTTTTATAAACAAGGGCTATTATTATCGCAAAACCAAAGCTTAATAGGGTTCCAATAAGAATATATTCTGTTAGTTTACGGTCTTTAGCTTTAGATAAATCCCCAAACCTGAAAACAGATTTTGCCGCTAAAAGAAAACCTATTGCCGACCATTGGTTGAATATAACAAATGCCAATACAAAGAGACGTTCCAACATACCTATGTAAGCTCCCGCATTTTTAAGGGATTCATTTTCCTGATCTTCAGCAATACTCCATTTTGAGGTAAGCACTTTTATTACTATTGATATTACAAAAGTTGTTGTAAATATTGCTCCCAGCGTTAGTAATACTTTATCCGAATAAAGCAAATCTAATTCTATTATGAATGGCTCATAGATATAAACTACAATAGCAATAACAAATAAATGAAGTAGCTGGTCTGTGAAAAATAAGATTCTGGAGCTTAACCATTGGTTTAAATAGACTTTAATTAAATCAAAAACAAAATGTGTTAAAATGATTATTACTATTCCCAACCAATACCCCTGAAATTGAAGCACGATCAATAATACAATTGTATGTACAAGTATATGATAATAGAGATATTTTGACTTTGCTTTATTTTCGACTTTGTCAGCAACCCACTTTTGCGGCTGTAACACAAAATCGCCTATTATATGCGATAAAATTAGTTTTATTAAGAGATTGAACATAATTCCTTTATTTCAGTTTTATAATACTCCATCAAAGATTCCACTACATGAAAAGCAGCTCTTTTTAATCCTGTACTAATATTGCTTTGTTTTTTATTAAGGAATTCTGCCAACTCTTTTTGCTTAAAGGATGGATTTTCAAAAATGGTTTTTATTATTTTGGAAGAAGCTGGCGTCCAGTTACTAATAAATACATTGGCGGTATTCAGGTTAAGGTTAATTGTTGCATCAAATTTTTCCCATGGGGTTGAAATAACCATCGTCTCGTCTTTTCTTAGCACTTCAAAAGCATCACCTGATCTCACAAAAGCATCACCATTTGATTCCGTTATTTTATCCCCCTTATAGGTCATTTTACCTATACCGATCGACATTCTTACATCTAAATTTTTGTGTTGTTTTATAGTGGCCTTTATATGCATCACTACTTGTAGTGCTTCATCAGGTTTTACTTTTACCTGAAAGCTATCGCCTTTGTATATTTCCCATTCTTTTGGTGACTTCCCGTATAAGTTTAATACCTTTTTGAGTTCAGGCAACCAAATACTTGCTTCAACTTTTCTAGAGTTAATTATATCACCACTAAGTATTGCAACCATTTATCCCTAATAATTTATATAAATATATCCATTTTGTCATATAAATAAAAATATATGCATAAAAAAGTATAATTTGAAATATATGGTTATTTGCATATGTTTTATCATCCTTTTAGATAACCTGGAAAACTTTTGTGATACGTAGCTCATCTGGGCTATTCTTCAGCATTAAAACTTAGGAGGTTCCCAACCCCTTTCATATACCCTTCCCCAGTATTTCTTCATGATTTCATCATCAAGTATATGACCAGATGTTGGATTGATCTTAAGATTACTATTAGTTCTGGAGGAAATATTTGCAAGATGGATTAACAAAGTGCTATCTACAGCCTCATTTAATTCCGAATTTTGCTCTGCTTTACCAAGAATCGCATCAAAGAAATTCGCCACGTGGTAGGTAGAAATCCCTCCACCTCCACCGAGTGCAGTAGTCTGACTCTGGGTGGCTTCTTTCTCATGCTTAATTTCTTTCCCCTTTAAATCAAATACCCTAACATCGTTCCTGTTTAGGAGTACAGTACCTTTTGTCCCATAAATTATATCTCCACGACCCATTCCGTAGGTATTATAACTCGTCCTACTCTTACCATCCCATTTAATAACCTTTCCTCCAGGATATTTAAATGTGGCTTCCATGGTATCATACATAGTCCAGTCATCATCTATATAATGATATTTACCAGCATCTACCAGTACTTCTTCGGGATTGCCTACCTGTAATGCCCATCTGGCAACATCCAGCTCATGGGTAGCATTATTACCGGTTTCTCCAGTTCCCCACTGCCAGAACCAGTGCCAGTTGTAGTCAAAATATATATCCTTATAAGCTACCCTTGGGGCTGGTCCCTGGAATAGATCCCAATCAAAACCATCAGGAACAGGTACAAGCTTTCCATTTCCTATACTCCCCCTTGCATTAGAATAAAACGCTACTGCTTTGTATGGTTCCCCAATTATACCTTCATGGATTTCTTTAATTATCTTCCTGGCCGTAATCTGAGACCGTTGCTGATTGCCCATTTGAACAACCTTATTGTATTTCTTCCGTGCTTCAAGTAGAAGTTCACTCTCCCTTGGGTTGTGGGTAAGGGGTTTTTCTACATAAACATGCTTTCCTGCTTCCAGGGCCATCCATGTGCCAGGTGCATGCCAATGGTCAGGTGTAAGGTTGAAAATGGCATCAACCTTTTTCTTGTCAAGTATCTTTCTAAAGTCATTAACAGCTTTTGGAATATAACCGACATGTTCTTTTAAGGAAGCTGCATAAGAATCCCTCCTTTCCTTTATCACATCAGATACATACAAGACATTAACTCTCTCTTTAAGGACAGCAAAGCTATTGCGAAAGCCATTTGCTCTTCGGTTTGTCCCTACAACAGCAATATTTATCCTGTCATTTGCACCCATTATCCTTCTATAGCTGCTTGCTGAAAAAGCAGTACCCGCTAAAGATATTCCTGCTGTAGCCAGGGTTGTCTTCTTGATAAATGATCGTCTTGTGCTCTTTTTCATCTTAGGAATAGGTTTTATTTACAATTCCAATATTTTGATATTTCTAAAGCTAACTTCATCGCCATGATCCTGGAGTAGGATATGTCCTTCTCCCACCTCTCCAAAAGCTGGCCAATCTTTGTATTTGCTGTATGCTACGAGTGCTTTCCACATTTGTGTTCCTCTTTCATATTCAATGATTTTAATACCATTCA
>JBDLIU010000312.1:0-5353 GCA_039714715.1 Bacteroidota bacterium | reverse complement strand
TGTTCTCCAACCTTTGCAACCGATACAGATAATTTCTTTTTAGAAGTACCTGCAGCAACACCTGCAACAATAACCTCATCCAATACATTTGCATCAGGATCCATAACCACGTTCATTGATGAACCGGTAATTTTCACTTCCTTATCGGCATATCCAATAAAATTAAATTGAAGTGTTTGCCCTTGTTCGGCAATAATAGAAAAGTTTCCATCAAAATCCGTAGAGGTACCTGTTTGGGTACCTACAACGATAATACTTACACCGGGCATAGACAGCCCGTCTTCACTTGAGGTTACTGTACCGCTTACCTGCAACTCTTGCGCATATGCAAAAGGAGCAATCAAAGTAAACAGGAACAACAAGCTTTTCGTAAACTTCGTTCTCATTTAATAAAATTTTAGATTAGTAGTATGGCTAATATCTGTATATTATATATACAATACAAGCTTTTTTTATGATTTCATTAACAGCTTTATTAACTTTTTGTAAAAAAGAGCATAAATCAGTTATTAAACCATGATATTTTCTCCATTTTATCATCAAACTATAAGAGAAATGAGGAGTTGACTGGTATATACCCAAAAAGAAGGGCCATCGAAATCGACAGCCCTTAACATTTGATAAAAACTAGTTATTACTAGTTAACATCCCAAAATACTTTTGCAGTTTTTGAATCATCTTCATAATTCGCTGCTGCAGCTTCCCAGTTTGAACCATTCAAAGAATGCTCATTTGTAGGATATATGAATCGTGTTGGAGTTGGTTCACCAGTTTCAATCGGGTTGAAGCCAGTAAAATCCAACCTTCTCCACGTACACCATCCATCAAATCCTTGGTTGAACTGAGCTATCCACTGTTGGATTCCAATCTTTTGTTTGTAATCGCCAGTAGCACTTGCATACGCAACTTCAGTCTGAGCATAATATGCTTCGAAATCAGCTTCAGATCCGCCCCACTCATTGATAGAAGCTTTGATACCTTCCATATAGTTGTCTTCTGCTGATCCTGTAACAGTATAACCTCTTTCAGCTGCTTCAGCAAGCAAGAAAGACACTTCAGAATAGCTTAACAATACACCTCTTAATGATGGATTGCTCAATGCTCCAGGTGCATTAGCGTTACCCATATTTGAATTCCCTCCATATGAATTTGCAGAACCATAAATTCCACCTACAAATTCACCTTCTTCTTCACTGAACCATAGAGCTCTTCGAGGGTCATTATTAGTATTCATTAGATCTATCAATGTATTTGATCCAACAAAATCATAACGTCCACTTTGTACTAAAGAAACATTTAAAGGGTTAGTATTTGGTGATTCACCGAAATACTCCATTGAGAAATTATCTAAATTAGATTCAAATACTTTTCCATCAACACCTGCAACCATAGCAGAAGCCTTTGTATCGTCATAATCAGCTATTCTCATTGCCAATCTAAGCTTAAGAGAATTTGCAAACTTTATCCAAGCTTCAGTGTCTCCATAATAAACTAAATCAGCATTAGCACTGAACCCAGACGCAGAATCATCAAACTGACCAATAACTGCATCTAAACGAGATATAAGGTCATAATAAACATCTTTTGCAGGATCGTACGTTGGCAATACATTTTCTGAATCTAATGCATCTGTATAAGGTACATCACCATATGTATCAACCAAAACAGCATAAGTATAAATTGTCATCAATTCAATTGCTGCAAGCTTATTTGTCTTAACAGCTGCAGGCTCTTCCGGCGGATACTCAGTTGCCTCGATAATAATTGCAGATTCATCCAAATCTTTAAGAACATCTTTATAATATGTTGACCACATATTATCAGGAATATTACGAGTTACCATATTATACTGACTTTCATCAGGATAAGTAGTTTGAGCCCAATATTGTGAATATAAACGGAATACATTTCTGTTTACACTAGAACTCTGCATTTGGTCTACCAAGTTTCTAACAGCATGGGTAAATAAAGGTTCACCCGGAACCTCTGTTGGGTTTTTCAAATCTGTATTAAGTTCTGTAAAGTCCTTAGTACAAGACGACATAATACCCAACACCAGTATTATTGATAATATTTTTTTCATTCTATACAATTTTAAAAATCAAGTTTAACGTTGAATCCATATCTTTTAACTGTTGGGTATGATCCAGAAAGATATCCTTGCATATTACCAGCACCTAAACCAGACTCAGGATCAGCATAAGGAACATTCTTATGAATTATCCAAAGGTTATTACCTGTAGCTCCAAAAGATACATTTTTAAAGAACCCGTCACCTAACATACTTTTTGGTAATGAGTAAGAAAGAGAAAGTTCTCTTAGTTTCACATAAGACGCATCGTATACAGTTAATGCAGCAGGGTTTCTTGCTGAGTTACCCCAATAGAAAGCACCACCATAATAATCAGCTCTTGCTCTAACATCGTTAGGTGTACCATCTTCTTTCACACCTTCATTAAGAATACCTCCACCATCAGCAACTGCATCACGGATAGGGTTTCCAAGTTCGTTTAATCCGGCAGTATGTGCTAACACTCCTGTACCTTGTCCGTAGTGCATATCAAGAGAGTAAACATCTCCACCTTGCTGAATATCAATCAAGAAAGATAATTTAAGTCCTCTCCACGAAAAAGAGTTTGTAATACCCATCATAAAGTCAGGATTAGGATCAGCAATTACTTCATCTGGATTAGACACATAGTAACCGTCAGAATTTACAAGCTTACCTCCATTTTCATGGTAAGTATAACCTGTTCCTTTAAGAACACCAAATGGCTCTCCTACAATTGCATTTGAAGAAATACCCCCCTGGAAATTCCCAAGAGTAAGAGCATCTAACGGCTCTCCTGTAGCTGGATTCACATACAATTCTATTACTTCAGAAATGTTTTTACTCCAGTTTACAGTTACATCCCATCTAAAATCACTAGTAACAACAGGTGCTCCGAAAACAGCTAATTCATAACCGTTATTTTGAATATTTCCTGCATTAACCCATTTAGCACTATAACCAGTAGCTCTTGAAACCTCAGAACGGATTAACTGATTGTAAGTATTTGATTTATACCATGCGAAATCAAAACCTAAACGATTTTGGAACATATTCATTTCTAAACCAATCTCGTAACTTTTAGTTTTTTCAGGAAGAAGTTCCGGATTGTTTTTTGTAGAACCTACAGAATAAATCGGAGATGATCCAAAGTTATTTGGTCTGTAGTAAGTATCTAAAATATTAAGTGGATCAAGGTCGTTACCAACAACTGCGTAGTTAGCACGTAATTTACCTAACTCTACCCAATCAAGATCTAACAATTCTGAAAACAAGAAAGATCCGGAAACAGAACCATAATTATAAGCTCTTGCGTCCTCAGGTAATGCAGAAGAAGCATCTCTACGGAACGATCCTTCCAAATAGAACATATTCATAAATCCTAAAGAAGCATTGGCATATATACCATTAACTTGCTTCTGTCCTAAATACTCAATAGGTGTAGGAACATTATTTAGAGAGTTGTTCAAAGAGTAAATACCATCAACAACCAATCCACCAGAAGTAGATGCTCTTAATGTAGAATAGCTATTAGTACGGATATTTGTACCAACAATACCTGATAAAGAAAGATTATCAGTTAAATCAAAATTATAATCAGCGAATAAATCATAGTTCAATTCAGTGAATGCAATATTCGTTCTGGCATAACCAGAAACTTCATTAGCATTTAACAAACCAAATTCAGTTGCAACAGATCCTTGAGCTCTTCTTTCTTCCTGAAGAGTGTTATATGTATCTACAGATGCTCTTGCTGTAATATTTATTCCATCAATCACACTATATTTAGCAAATAATGACCCTATAAAACGATCACGTGTATCTGTCTGATAGTTTTTATATCTTGTCCAATAAGGGTTATCCCAATAAATTGGCTGCATAATTCCATTTTCAGGAGAAACAGAGTTCCAGGTTGCATTTCTTCCTGTTTGCTCGTAAAGATCCTTAAGGTCCTGAACATCAACATTTACCTGCCACCACTGACGGAATTCTGCCATAAGGTTATCACCATAACCTGTAGAGTTACGTCCGGTTACATCTTGTTGAATATATGAAGCATTTGCTCCAGCTTCAAATCTATCACTAAATTTATTAGTAGCTTTAAAAGTTAAGTTATGCTTATTTAACTTAGAGTTTGGTAAGATCCCATCCTGATAAGTGTTTGTATAAGACAAACGGAAAGTTCCATTTTCATTACCTCCACTTAAAGCAACACTATTAGTTAAAGACAGTTCATTTTCGAAAAAGTCAATCGGCGTATGTGTAGCAGCCTGATAAGGATATGCCTTACCATAGTTTGGAGACTCAGGAATGAAAGAATCCCACTGATAAACATCCCAACCATCTGCAAATCTAGCACCGAAAGAAGCATCTTCTGTAGTTGGAGTAACTAAGGCATTAGGATCTCCGAAAGCCCCGTCATTAAAGTATCCGGTTGAACCATAATAAGGTCCATAACCTGCTCCATACTCATTTTGATACTCTGCAAAAGTAGATTTATCAATTGTTCCAGTAGTTACTGACGAACTAACAGTTACACCAATACCTTTATTTTTCTTTCCACTTTTTGTTGTAATCAATACAACACCATTGGCAGCACGAGAACCATAAAGAGCTGTCGCTGCAGCACCTTTAAGTATGTTCATAGACTCGATGTCCTCAGGGTTAATATCTGCGGCATTATTACCGTAATCATAACCACGACGACCACTTTGCTGATTATCAGAGTTTGCTACAGTGTTATCAACAGGGATACCGTCAACAACGAATAAAGCCTGATTAGAACCGGCTAGAGAAGTTGTACCACGAATTACTACGTTTGTAGAACCTCCAAAGTTGTTGTTAGTTTTAATTTGAACACCGGCAGCTTTACCCGAAAGGTTATTAACAAAGTTTGAAGACTTCACAGTGTTAATATCATCTCCTCCTACAGTTTGAGTAGCATAACCAAGAGATTTTTTCTCTCTTGATACACCTAATGCTGTTACAACAACCTCATCCAATGCTTTTGCATCCGGCTCCAAAACAACATTCAAAGTAGCTCCAGTTACTGTAACAGTTTTATCGGTATAACCAATAAAGTTGAACTGAAGTTGATCTCCATTGTTGGCATCTAAACTATAGTTTCCATCAAAATCTGTTGATGTACCTGTAGATGTGCCAACAATAATAATACTAACGCCCGGCATCGGTAATCCGTCTTCTGACGAAGTAACCGTACCAGATACGTTTAGCTCCTGTGCCATCATAGCAAAAGGAGCGAATAGCGCAACGACTAGCGCTAATAATCCAGTAAATTTAAAC
>JBDLIU010000311.1:0-5375 GCA_039714715.1 Bacteroidota bacterium | reverse complement strand
CGACCAACTACAATTTAATTTTATCGGTTATGCTGATAAAGTTGTTTCTGTAACAGGTTCAACAATGAATGTGGTTATGAATCCTGATGCCGCAGCTTTAGATGAAGTTGTAGTTGTCGCCTATGGTATAGCAAAGAAAGAATCCTTTACCGGATCGGCTACAACTGTTGATGTTGCGGATTTACAATTAGTGAATTCTGATAACATTACTAAATCTTTAGAGGGATTGTCTTCTGGAGTTCAAATTACATCTGGCTCAGGACAACCTGGTGAAAGTGCTACGATTAGAATTCGTGGGGTAGGGTCTGTTAACGCAAGTAGTGATCCGTTAATAGTTGTAGATGGTTTTCCATTTGGAGGTAATATAAACTCTATACCTAGTGAAAACATTGAGTCTATGACAGTATTAAAAGATGCTGCTGCTAAATCCCTTTATGGTTCACGTGCTGCTAATGGTGTAATTATTATTACTACCAAAAAAGGAAAAGCAGGAACGTCAAATATTAACTTTAAGGCTGTAGTAGGAGTTTCTGATCGTGCTATTCCTGAATATGATGTTATGGGAGTTTCGCAGTATTATGAAACTTTTTGGCAACGTATGTTTAATGAAAATGATGATCCTGAAGGTGGAGTTGATGGAGCTCAATATGCAACTGATAACCTAATTTCGCAATTAGGTGGTTATAATGCTTATAATGTGCCAAATGGCTCAGTAGTTGGAACTGATGGAAAAGTTAATCCTAGTGCGGCTTTATTATGGGGAGATAATTGGCATGATGAAGCTTTCCAAACAGGGATCAGACAGGAGTATGATTTAAGTGCCAGTGGAGGTACAGATAAGTATCAATATTATATAGGTGGAAACTACTTAGATTCTGACGGTATTGTAAAAGCATCCAATTTTAAAAGATATTCAGCGAGAGTTAATGTAAATGCACAGGTTAACAACTGGTTTAAAGTTAATTTTGGTGCAAATGTTTCTACATCTGATCAGAATTTCCCTAATTCGGAAGGTACAGCTTATAGTAATATATTTATGTGGACAAGAAATATTGCTCCAATATTTCCTGTTTACCAGTATGAGTTGGATGGAAAACCAATTTTAGATGAAAATGGTGGTAAAACTTTTGATTATGGTGCCGCTGCAGGAAGGGCACGACCTTATGGTTCTAACGGAAACCCTTTAGGAACTATCGCATTGGATACAAGATGGAATAAAAGAGATATATTAAGTACGCGTGGAGGTTTAGAAATTGCATTTTTACCTGAGCTAAAATTAGCGTTAAATACATCTGTTGATTACAATTTGGTGTCTTCTCTAGTACACCAGAATAGAAACTTTGGAGATGCAGCAAGTTTTAATGGGAGGTCTACACGTGATGATGGAAGAAATTTTACATTCAATACTAACCAGATTTTGAAATATAACAAGACACTTGGAAGTAGTAATAATATTGGTGTATTAGCAGGACACGAATCATATATGTTCAAATACAATATGATTTCAGCTACTCGTACAGGTTTTGTGGTTCCCGGATTTGTTGAATTAGATGGGGCTACTACTCCGGAAGGGTCAAGCTCATATGAAGATAATGTTCGTATGGAAAGTTATTTTGGTCAGGTAGAGTATGATTATGACAGTAAATATTTTGTAAAAGCTAGTTTGCGTAGGGATGGTTCGTCACGTTTTCATCCGGATACCCGTTGGGGAACATTCTGGTCGGCATCTGCGTCATGGAGGATTTCGGAAGAATCGTTTATGGAGGCTGATTGGTTAAATAACTTAAAGCTTAAGGCTTCGTACGGTACATCAGGGAACGATCGTGTAGGTTATTATGCCTATGCCGAATTGTGGAGTTTTAAACCAAATAACAGCAATAATGGTTTGTTTATAGATCGTTTGGCAACACCTGAATTGTCTTGGGAGAAATCAGGAGAGTTTAACGTAGGTTTGGATGGTAGAATGTTCGATAGATTATCGTTTACATTAGAATACTACAGTAAAGATACTTACGATTTATTGTTCGAAAAGCCATTAGCTCCTTCTTCAGGAAATAGTACTGTTGATAGTAATATTGGTTCGTTGAATAATACTGGTTTTGAATTTGAAATAGCGTTTGATATTTTCAATGGTGATTTCGATTGGACAATAGGAGTAAATGGTTCAATGAATAAAAATAAATTTACTGAATTGTCAGAACCGGAAGGTATCACCGTTGGGAGTAAACGTTATGAAATAGGTAAGAGTGTTTATGAATTTTATTTACAAGATTGGGCTGGTGTTAATCCCGATACAGGAGAACCGCAATGGTGGATGAATGAGCTTGATGAGAGTGGAAATGAAACAGGGAACCGTGTTAAAACATCTGACTATGGTTCAGCTGACAGATATTTTGTAGGGTCTTCATTGCCTGATTTCAGAGGAGGTATAACTTCGCGTATGGAGTTTGCCGGTTTCGATTTCACTGTTCTTGCATCGTACTCAATGGGAGGTAAGGTATTTGATTACAGTTATGCAGGATTAATGGATGCAGCTGACATAGGTAATAATTATCATGTTGATATGGCTAATGCCTGGACTCCAACTAATACTAATACAGATGTACCTGTTTTAAATTCTGCAATTTCAAAGGATTTTAATTCCCGATCTACAAGATTCCTTAGAGATGCATCGTATTTTGCATTAAATAATGTGACATTGGGGTATACTTTGCCAAAATCTGTTCTTTCTTCAATAGGTGTTCAGGGATTCAGAATTTATGTTACAGGGGATAATTTAGCTATTAGTTCAAGTTTTAGAGGATTGGATCCACGTCAGTCTATTAGTGGAATGCCGGGAAATAACTATACTCCTATTAGAACTATTTCTGGTGGTTTAAATATTAATTTTTAATTTGATTTGATGATGAAAAAAAAATATATAACAAGTATTGCTTTTGTTGCGATGTTAATATTTTCAACATCGTGTTCAAAAGACTTTTTGGAAACAAGCCCCACTCAGCAGGTTGGAAGTGATGAAGTATTTTCTTCAGTAGAAGGAGGGCAAGCTGTGATGGATGGTGCATATAGATATATGTATGATTCTTACAGTACACACGATGATTTTGGATATAGAGCTATTGGTTTGGCAAATGACCTGATGGGTGAAGATATGGTGGCAGGTAATTTCCACTGGTTTGCGTATGATTATTTGTTAGATAATAATCAGCCAAGTTATCGTCGTCCAAATTTTGTTTGGTCTATGAATTATAAGATAATATTCCTTGCTAATGATGTGATTAAATATATTTCATTATTGCCTGAAAGCGATGATAGGGATTTTGTGTTAGGGCAGGCTTATGCAATGAGAGGTAATGCATATACAGAGTTGATTTATCAATTTGCAAAAACTTATGTGGGACATGAAAGTGAGGATGGTGTGCCATTGAATTTAGAACCGGGAACAGAAGCTAATGCTCCTTCAACAGTGGGGGAGGTTTATACACAGATAGTAGCAGATTTTAAACAAGCTGTAGATTATTTGGATGACAATCCTGCAGTTGCCGGTACTCATATGTCGCATATTACAGGCCCTGTTGCAAATGGGATGTTAGCACGTGTTTTGCTGATAATGAATAACTGGGATGAGGCAGCTACATATGCACAAGCAGCAAGAGTATCTGTTCCTTTAATGAGCATCGATCAATATCAGTTAGGATTTGATAATTATGCAGAGCAACCATGGATGTGGGGGTTTGAAATTAATGATGAACAAAGTACTATTTATGCCTCATTGTTTTCTCATTTAGATATGACTATTGGCGGATATGCAGGATTAGGATATATGCCTAAGTTTGTGTCTAATAAGTTGTATAATAGTATGGAGGATGGAGATATTCGTAAAGGAATGATTGTAGATGAAACAAATAGAGTTGATGGGGCAGTAGGTTATGCTTTGGTTAATTATAAATTTCATGCCAATGACGGTAAAGGATTTTCTGCAGATTATGTGATGATGCGTCCTGCTGAAATGTTGTTAATTGAAGCTGAGGCAATTGCAAGACAAGGATCAAATGATGCAGCAGCACAAGATCTGTTGTTGGAGTTGAGAACTGTTCGTCAGACGACACCTGTAGCATCTACAAATACAGGTCAGGCTTTAATTGATGAAATACTTTTAGAAAGAAGGATAGAACTTTGGGGAGAAGGATTCAGGTTGTTTGACCTTAAGAGGACCAAATCAGGTTATGACAGATCAGGAGATAATCATGCGTTTGTTTCAGGTGCTGATTTTGCAGCAGAGGCAGAAGATGACCGATTTGATAGAGTTGTGCCTCAAGGGGAAATTGATGCCAATGAGAATTATAGATAATATTTAGTTGTTTTCAGTAAAAGCGAAGCTGTTCAAAAAGGGCAGCTTCTTTTTTTCTTGTATCGTACATTATAATATGACTGGTGGAGAGGAAGCACTTATATGTACTTAGTAGAAAGCATGTATTATTGGTTGACCGGGTGTTGTGTGTAACTGCAAATCTGAAAGAAGCCATTAGCAAAACTGTAGTTCTGACGAATATATTCTTATATAAGGCTCAATTTGGAGGGTAGTCAAGCCATGAATTATGAACCACGAAAATAGAGAGCAACTCGAAATTATAAGAGAGTCATTATATACCTTTGGAGGAAATAGTGGTATACCTGGTGAAGATGTTTCAATAGGTAGATGGAAATAATAATTTGAAGTCTTCAGGTATATAAAAAAATATTGTGATAGCTGCTTCGTCATCGAAGTGGCTTTTTTTGTTAATGCAATGTTAAATTTTAAAATTAATCATGCGAACCTGTTAATAAAGCGCTAAAAATCAGAGATTTAACATTATTCACTGTGGCTAAATGTCTAAAATGTAGTAATTTACGTACTTATTTATTTATTAACCAAAATAAGGAGTATGAAAAAGAAAATTACTACAGTCTTGATGTTTCTGTTATTGCTGTTTGGATTTTCTTCCTTTTCTCAGGAAGTGGAAGTTAGCGGTACGGTAACCTCAAGCGAAGATGGGCTTCCCATGCCCGGGGTGAGTGTTGTTGTTATCGGAACTATAACTGGTACTGCCACCGATTTTGATGGGAATTATACTTTAACTACCGAGATAGGACAGGAACTCCAGTTTAATTTTATGGGGTATTCAGTTCAAGTACATGCTGTTTCCGGCACAACTATGGATGTGGTTATGCAACCTGATGCTAAAGCTTTGGAAGAGGTTGTTGTGACTGCTTTAGGTATTTCGAAAGAAAAGAAGGCATTAGGTTATGCTGTCACAAATTTGGGAGAAGATGACCTGAATAGGTCAGGGGAAACAAATGTTATTCAGTCGTTGTCGTCGAAAGCGGCAGGTGTT
>JBDLIU010000310.1:0-5386 GCA_039714715.1 Bacteroidota bacterium | reverse complement strand
TGTTATACTTTGGATCCTGATCACTATTGTAGTAACCCGAAAGGTCTGCAAACACCCCCGATTTATGGTAGTAAGCAAGGCCTGCATTCAGCCCGAATTGCTGAACACCATAGTTTCTGCCTGCATTAGTTATATCACTTGTATAGCCTGCTCTGACAGCAAACTGAGATTTAAGATAATCCTCGGAAAGAATTTCTTCCAATAGCAATAATAATGAAGAAGAATCATTTTCAATTTCAGCAAGCAGTATTGAGTCCAGTTCTGCGTATTCCTCCAGAAGGGAGTCATACTCATCCCGTTCCTGTGCAAAAGAAAAATGAGAAGTTATTAAAAACAGCGACACCAGGCCAGTGAAGACCAGGTGTCTTAGTGTTGAGTATTTTTTACTTCTACGCATCATTGGTTAATGCGGTGTTACCTATATTGAGTAACCTTTTTTATGGTTAATTGTTTCCTTGTCGCAATTTTCGCTCTCGTTGTAGCAACATTTGCTGCTGTTGTAATTGCTGCTGTCTTCTTTGTTCTATTCTTCGAACGATCATCTTTTTAAAGTCATCTTCTGCTTTCTTTAAAGCCATAAGTTGCCTGCTGGTGATTACCTGCATCAGTCTTTCGCCATATTGAGATTCCAGGTTTAACTGCTTTTGTTTCATCTCCATGCGAGACCTTATCATTTCCTGCCTTTGCTCCTCGGTAAGTTCGTTAACATTAACACCTTGCCGGGTTTGCCTGAATTGATTTTGTATTTCTCTACGCTGTTCTGCATATTCATTATAGATTGGCCAAAATTGTTGTGCCTGTTCAGGTGTTAAACCAAGCCTTTCTGTAATAAGAGCTATTCTTGCAGCCTGAAGCTTTGCCTTAGCATCTTGTTGTGCAGGGTTTTGCGCCTGAACACCAAAGCCAACTATAATCAGGGTAACTATTAATAACTTTTTCATTTTATTATTGGTAATAGTTTAAATCTCGTTTTCGAATTCAAATTCTGTGAATTCTTCCATAATCACATCTAAATCATCGTTATTTAGAAGTTCAGCATCATCTTCAATCATTCCATCAACATCCAGTTCATCAATATCGATCAGAGAAAGGAGTTCATCGGTGGAGATATCCGATTCTGCCAGGTAATCAACCAACTCTTCTGTTGGTATGTCAGCGATCATCGCTTCAATATTAATATCATTATTATCAAAACGAACTGCAAAATATACCAGCATCATCACAAGGGCTGCTACAGGTAAAGCAAACTTTAAAACCGGAGACCATGTGAATGATGGAGCTGATTCAACTTCAGATCTTGCAGTTACCCGGTTTTGGATAACACCGGGTAAATCTTCAAAATAGCCATCAGGTACTGTATATAACTGTTTTTTAGGCAGTTTGTCAAGCTCAATATGGTTATTTATGTCCTTCATCGCTTCTATGACTCTAAATCATGTAAAAGGTTTAATCGTTATTCAGAATTTCTTCGATTTTTTTAACTGCATGGTGATAATTTGCTTTTAAGGCACCTACACTGGTATCTGTTATCGAAGAGATATCTTCATATTTCATTTCATCAAAGTACTTCATATTAAAAACCATCCTTTGTTTATCAGGCAGTTTAAGTAATGCCTTTTGTAATTTTAAATGAATCTCATTTCCGTCAACCTGGGCATTATGATCAATTTTACCTGATAATTCACTTTCAACATCATTAATTGGGAGAAAGAATCGTTTTTTCTTTTTATTGAGAAAACTCAAACATTCATTGGTGGCAATTCTGTATATCCATGTATAGAGTTTCGAATTTTCTCTAAAACTATCGATATTATTCCAAACCTTAATAAAAACTTCCTGTACAAGGTCATTGGTATCATCATGGTCAACAACCATTTTCCTGATATGCCAGTATATCCTTTCCTGATAAGTGCGCACAAGAAGATTAAAACCAAAATTCCTGGTTTCTTCATTTCGTAGCTTATCTATAAGGTCCTTGTCTTCCAAAGTATAATTTACTGAACTAGTGGTTTGACTTAATTAAACAGTTAAAGTTTAATTGAAGAAAAATCTTACTTATTAATACAAAGTTAATGTTTCTGATGATCAAGCCACTCAGATTTCTTAAGCTCATACCAATTAAGTTGAGACCCATCGAATTTGAATGTTTCAATAAATCGTAAGCCAACCTTCTTAAGTATTTTATTAGAGGCAATGTTATCTATATGAGCGGCACCATCGATTTCATCCAGACCTAATTTGGTGAACCCGAACTTTAATGATTCTATAGCTGTTTCAGTGCCAATGCCTTTTCCCCAATATTTTTTCTTAAGCCTGTATCCAAGATCATAATAATATCGATCTTCTCTAAGCTCCTGTTCATATTTTAGACCTGTCCAGCCTATAAACTCATCAGTACTCTTTTCAACAATTGCCCATCGACCAATTCCATATTTTACGTACTGTTTTCGAATATTATCAATAATGCTTTTTGCTTCATCAAGTGTTTTGATGGTCTCATTACCTATGTAGGTATGAACATCGGGATCAGAATCAAGCTCAAACATTCCCTGTGCATCATATTTTTCGATATCTCTTATTATTAACCGACCTGTTTCTATGTGGATTTTCAATGGTTTAAATTTTGGATAATAATTGGCTTTTCAGGGTTGAGAGATGAATGAAAGCACTTTCTAATAAACTATAATTTTTTAATCCTGTCAAGGATACCGTCATACTCGTGCTTTTTTCTGACCACCAGGAGCCTGAAGTGAGTGTTATCTGTTATGAGTTTTTCCGCAAAAGAGCCCAGGAATAACGCGGCTGTTGCTGTTCTGCCTTTGGATCCGATGATTAATATGTCAGCATCTAGTTTTATTGCCATTTCACGAATATTGGCAGTAAGATCTTCTCGATCATCCCTGGAGAATTCAACACATAAAGTAATACCATCTGTATTTATATCTTCAAGAAATTCCTCATAACTCTCTTGCGCATTATTGCACATTATTTCCGCAAATTCATCTTCAGTCTTGCCAGATAAGTGATATCCGGAGGGGAGGGCGTACACATATTGGCAAACTATTTTCACTTCATACTTATTCTTACTATTTCTTGCCATAGAAACAGCTCTCTCTAATGCTATTGCTGAGTATTCAGAAAAATCGATTGGTACTAATATGGTTTTAACCTTATTGTATTTTGTTACTCTTTTAACAGTCCCTTCGGGAATGATCATTAGTTGACAGGGAGCACGTCTAGCCAGTCGCTGAATAATAACACTGGCTTTTTCTTTGTGAGCCGCTCTACCAATTATGATCAGGTCAGCATTAAATTTATCAATGGCTTCTAAAAGACCTTTAAGTTTATTAGAGCTCTGAATAACACTTACCTTATGAACTACATCACATTCTTCATGACAGTGTTCTTTAACCATCTCTTCAACCTCAGCTTTTCGCTCTTCAATGGCATCTTTTTCAAGATTTGGAAATTCTTCAAGGACTTTCTCAGGGATATGAATGTTAAGTACATGGACAAAGTGTATTTCCCTAATCTTAAATGTTTGGGAAATAAAATTCATATACTCAATCAGCTCTACATCGAGTTTTGTATGACTTAATCCTACTACAACTTTATTAATCTCCTGTACCATACAATTGACAAGATTTATTCAAATTTCTCAATAAGGTCTGTTAACATTTCAAATTGTTCTCTTGAATGGGTTGGGAAGTTGGCAATTCTAATTTGTTTGCCTTTCATCTTTCCATAGCCTCCACCCACTATCATTTTATGGTTTGAAAGGTATTTTATCAGATCGTTTGTCCTATCACCAGAATCAACAACTATTATTGTTTCAGATCGTAATACTTGCTCTTTAACAAAAGGTCTTAAAACATCATGTTGATCAAGCATATTGTACATAATTGCCGATTTATACACACTATCGTTACGAATTTGCTTCATTCCCTTGTTAAGCATGTCTTGAATAACTTGTGAAAATAAGAAAATTCCTAAAACATTTGGTGTTGAAGGTGTCTGATAGTTTTCAGCCTGGTCAATAAATGATAAAATATTATGGTAAGTATCTCTAAGCAATCCTTTCTCTTTCATAAGTCTGGCCTTAGCTTCTGTTTTATCATTTATAAACCATGCTCCAAGCCCTGCCGGAAGGCCGAATGCTTTTTGTACAGATGCATAAACTGAATCAACTTTAGCAAAATCTATATTTACTATCGGTAAAGAGGATACTGCATCAATTACAACTAGTGATTCAGGGTTGTTTTCTTTGAGTTGATAGATATTTTCCAATGGAGTGACTACTCCGGTACTGGTTTCATTATGTGTTACACCAATAACTTCATAATGATTATCAGTAACTGTTTTGTAGTCTGGCAATTTACCCCACTCTGCTTCTATTTGCCTGGCATCCTTGCCCAGATTTCTGGCTACAGAATAGAATTTTTTGCTGAATGCACCATTAACCATGTGGAGAGATTTCTCTTCGATCAGGCTGTCGGTCATTTTTTCCCATATTTCAGTAGCCGAACTAGTAAATACAAGTTTATAATTATCTGGCAGGTTCAGTAAGCTGCGTGATCTTTCTTCAGCTTCTTTAAAAATAGCTTCAAATTTTTTACTTCTATGTGATATTGAGGTTATTCCATGCTTGATGGCATACTTAATATGTTGCTCTACAGAAAAATACAATGCAGACGGACCGGGAGTAAAATATATTTTATTCATTTTCTTATAAAATACAAATTTAATGATAGTCAGTAAAGCCGGATATGCCACTAAGGCTTTTTCTCAGAATAAATATTATTTTTGCAATAACCACATGGTAATTGCAGCTCGATTAACCAACAGTAACAAGTAACCGAGCGAGTTTACCGGGGAAACCGGGCCTCAACCGCCAGCTGGCGGTCCTCATCACGATTTATCGTGAAAGGTTAACAGTGGAAGGTTGAACCGACTAAATAGCTCAAATCCTGATAAACAGGGTTAATCCGAAGCCGTATCATGTGGTTTTTTTCTACTCACTCCATTCAACAGAAAAGTATTTGTCATTCTGAACAAAGTGAAGAATCTTTACTGTTAATGCAGGCCACAAGCTTTTTTTGAACAAATTCTTGCTTTATGGTTAAGATGCTTTTCACCGCTTTAACGGTGATCAGCATGACAAACTAGTTTTGATTATGAGATTTTACCATGTTAAAAGTGTATCTTTTTCCTAATGAGGCATTATACAGATGTATGGTAAACTGAAGTTCGGCATAGGGTCTTAGACCGAAGACTAATTCCCTGTGCCTTTTTTAGTTATTACTATTTAATGCTCGGTCAGCAATAGTTGCTCCAATCGATAGTGCAGCAGTAGCGGCTGGCGATGGTGCATTTAGTATATTTACCA
>JBDLIU010000309.1:0-5396 GCA_039714715.1 Bacteroidota bacterium | reverse complement strand
GTAGAAACTGCAGTGTATGGGTATACATCAATTTTAGCTTTGGTAGAATGAGAGCTGTTATACTCCTCCAGCCTTCTTAGCACTTTGGGGATTTTACCAAAATTCCTTTTCTCTGCGGATTTCAGATGGGACACCAAAACATTAATTCCAGCTTGTTCTCCAATGGTTAATGTCTCCTCAATAGCTTCTTCAAGCTTATCTCTCTCATCACGCATATGACTTGCATAAATACCGCCATACTTTTTTACCACTTTTGCCAGTTCAATAATCTCATCGGTATTTGCAAAACTACCGGGCACATAAACCAGTCCTGTTGATAATCCGAGTGCGCCATCCTTCATAGATTGTTCCAGAGAATCCAGCATATCAACCTGTTCATCAGCTTTCGCTTCAGCCCAATCCTCTACATGCCCCCAACGTATGGTATTATGTCCGGCAAGACTTGCTATATTAAACTGAAGGCCAATTTCTTCCAGCTTTTTATAATATTCACCTAATGAATGCCAATTGTATTCAATCTCAAGGTCTTTGGCAATCTCCTCCATCTTCGGTTCCAAAAATGGCCCTACCGGTGCAGGTGAAGTCCCACAGTTACCAAAAATCTCGGTAGTAATACCCTGATAAAGTTTGTGATCAGCGGCATGAGGGAAGAAAAAGCCATAGCCGGTAGAAGCATGTGTATCTATAAATCCCGGAGTGAGGAATAATCCCCGACCATCAATAGTCTTTTTTGATTTATTAGAATTATTACCTTGATCAACGGCCACTATCTTACCATCAGCAATGCCAACAGAACCAATGAAAGGCTCCTTGCCACTTCCATCAACGATAGTTGCATTAACAATAAGATAATCTAAAACTTCGATCATTTAAGTATTATTCTTTCAACCAACATTTCTTCTATTGCTGATTCATCTACATCAATCTTTTCAAAGGTCGATTTATCAACAAACCCATTTTCCATGGTTATTGGGTTCTTTACCACATCACGCTTAAAATATCGGCTTGACGGGCTCAAATCATGTGCTTTTGCATCTGGCAACAGGCTGGCTATCTGAAGATTCTGTGCTCTTCCAATCCCTGTTTCAAACATTCCTCCAATCCAGGTTTTTATAGCATGTTTGTTTGTGTAATCAATCATTCTAAGGGTATTAAACAGTCCGCCAACCCTACCTGGCTTAATATTCACCTCATCGGTGTGTAACCCCATGCTTACCAGATTACCATACGATTCAATATCTTCATCCAGACAAATCCTGAACTCCTGGTGATCCTTTACATATTTCTGGTACAGGTAAAGTTCTCCTGGAGGAAACGGTTGCTCAATGATATACCACAAAGCAGCATATTTTTCCAGAATCTCAAAATATCCTGGTACAAATGAACCATTGGCATCAAATGAAATATTGGAATGCTCCAACTCAGATAAATATTTGATTATCTTATCATTATTGTATGATGGGCTAATTTTAAACTTCAGTCTTTGGTAATTAGAATCCAGCAGATCTGTCAGCTTGTTTTCCAGGCTGTTAACAGAATCAAACATTCCCAATGATATACCAACCGGCACTTTTTCAATTTTCGCTAAACCTGATGCCTCAATTAATCCTACACCTGTTTGCCTTCTAAGCACATCATTAGCTGCAAACTCTATCGCTGCTTTTGTGAAATTCCAACCTCTAATTTTGCTAATCTTTTCTAGAAGCTCCTTATATGTTTGTTTTTTAGCAAGTAATGGGAAAATAAATTCCTTTATTACTTTGATGGCCCCCGATACAAACTCATGAGAATAGAATGGATCCGGTCTGCAGGAGCACTCACCAAAACCCTCTACTCCATCTTCGCTAACCCACTTAACAATTAATGCTACTCTGGATTCCCTTTTTCCGATCGCAGATTTAAATACTTCTTTCTGAGGAATGTCCAGCACGAGCAACTGCAATTCACGCAATGTAATTATGGATGAAAGATGATGTTCAATTTGTTCGTGGTTAATCATTTTGATTCCAAGAGTTTACGATAAAAATACTGTATTCCTAACACAACAAATTCAATTCTTTTCATTATTTAAATAACTTCTTATGTATATTTAGGAACAGAAAGAAATATGAAATTAATCAGTTTGTATATGATTTATCTTTCAAATACTTTAACTAAATTTCCTTCAAATTAAATTTCTACTAACCTAAAACCTTAATTATGGATAATTCGGCTATTCAAAATATCATTACTAATACCACGCCATTAAATTTTATTACCGTTCTGGTCATATTGGCGGCCTTCTTCCTGCTTATGAATGTTAGGTACCTAAAACTTCCTTCCACCATAGGCCTTATGATTCTCGCACTTAGTATGTCACTTTTCATTCTTTTTGGTGAGTACATATTCAGTGCATTACTTGATTTGTCACAAGGTGTAATGCAGAAATTTGAGTTTGAAGAAGTGCTGTTCCAGGTAATGCTGAGTTTCTTGCTCTTTGCCGGGGCACTTGAGATGAACCTGCATAAGCTTGGAGAAGAAAAATGGATGATATTGATTTTGGCAACTGTGGGAGTGATGATATCAACATTTGTGGTAGGTACCACTATGTTTTACGTACTTCCAGTGGTAAATCTACAAGTTGAATATATCTATTGCCTGCTATTTGGAGCCCTGATATCGCCAACTGATCCGATTGCAGTACTTGCTATGATTAAAAAATCGCATGTTTCCAAGAATCTGGAATCACAGATAGCGGGTGAATCTCTATTCAATGATGGAATTGGTGTTGTAGTATTTACCACAATTATGGCCATCATTACATCCACAGCAGGAGGCCATGGAGAAGCTGCTCAACATGGATTATTTATTGGAGACATATTTGGTGTTCATGATAAGTCAACTGTTCTAGGCGTTAGTATGTTATTTAGCCAGGAGGTAATTGGAGGTATTGCCCTGGGAGCGTTAATTGGCTATATAGGATTGTGGCTTTTAATAGTTATCCCAAATGAATATACAGAAATAGAAGTACTTGTAACACTCTCAATGGTTATGGGTGGCGCAACCATTGCACACATGATTCATGTTTCAGGTCCTCTTGCAATGGTAGTAATGGGATTGTTTGTCGGTAATCAGGGTCGAAGTGCAAAATTGTCTGATGTAGCCGGTGAATATGTTTACAAGTTCTGGCACTTAATGGATGAAGCCATGAATGCTATACTATTCATCCTGATTGGTATGCAGATTCTTATAATTGAATGGAGCTTCGGCTTTATCCTTGCCGCTCTTATCGCGATTGCTGTAGTATTATTAGGTCGTTTTCTTGGCGTAAGTATACCAACTACCTTTTATAGACTCAATAAGAAAGTCCCAAAATATACTATCCGGATATTGACCTGGAGTGGTCTGCGGGGAGGCATCTCTGTTGCATTGGCCTTATCTCTTGCAGAATTGCTAAGAAAAGGAGGCGTTGAGCTCTCGGCAAGTAGAATGGAAACAGTTGATTTGATTGTAGTGATGACATACTGTATCGTTCTATTCTCAATTGTAGTTCAGGGATTGACAGTAGGCAAACTGTTTGCTAAAGCTGAAAATAATGATGTAGAAGAAGAAACTACTGCTGCAGAATAATTCAGATATTTAAACAAAAAAAGCGGCTTTCTCAGTAATGGGGAAGCCGCTTTTTTTGTCACTCCTTACGATTGAAAATAAAACATTTTAAAAGGTAATTGAATTATCTAACTTTTTCAATCTAAGATTTTAACCATTTAAAGTACAATTTCGTGCAGCGGTATAAATCAGAAATGCTCATCTATCATTTATAATGTCAATTTTTGGGTTAATCATTATTTGTCTCTAATTTGGCCGACTTTATTTAATAAGCACAAAAAGTATGGCATCAAGAGGAGGATTTAGCTCTCGGTTAGGATTTATAGCTGCTGCTGCCGGTTCGGCAGTTGGGTTAGGAAACATCTGGAAATTTCCATTTGAAGTAGGACAAGGCGGTGGTGCTGCTTTTGTAGTAATTTATCTTGCATTTGCATTCATACTTTGCTTCCCGGTTATGGTTACGGAAATAGCCATCGGACGTAAAACCCAAAAAAATCCTGTTGGAGCATTTTCTGATCTTGGCCATAAGAAATGGCGGTTTGTTGGATTCCTGGGAGTACTTACAGGTGTATTGATCTTATCTTTCTATAATGTAGTGGCCGGTTGGGCATTTGGCTATTTTCTGGAAATGATAATGGGTAATTTTGATATTGGAAGTCGTTTTGGAGAATTCACTGCAGATATAGTAAAAGTAGGAGGCTACGGACTTGTTTTTATGATTACAACTGCTTTGATTGTTTCAAAGGGTATACAACATGGAATAGAGAAAGCAGCTAAAATTCTAATGCCTACTTTGATTATCATGATGTTAGGATTGTTAATCTATTCATTTAACCTCCCTAATGCAGGCAAAGGTATTGAGTTCTACCTTCTTCCTGACTTTTCTAAAATAACTCCCGAAGTTCTTTATAAAGCTCTGGGGCAAGCATTCTTCTCTTTATCACTGGGTATGGGTGCTTTAATAACCTATGGTAGCTATGTAAAGAAAAGCGAGAATGTAGTTTTATCTGCTGCATTAATTACCCTTGCTGATGTGGGTATCGCTTTCCTTGCAGGATTAATGCTATTCCCTTTTGTAGCTTACATGACTGAAGGCACTATGGCGGGTGCCGGACAAGGTGCCGGATTAATTTTTGTAACACTTCCAGGAGTATTCGAAAGTCTCGGTCCTGTGTTTGGAATAATAATAGGATCAGTGTTCTTTTTATTACTTTCATTTGCAGCTTTGACCTCAACAGTATCCTTACTGGAAGTACCTGTTGCCTATATGGTTGATGAGCATAAAATCAAAAGAAAGTTTGCAGTATGGGCTACAGCAATTTTAATATTTGTAATTGGAATCCCTTCACTGCTTTCAAACGGTGCTTCTGAATACTTTACCAATTTCATTACCTATATCGGAGCAGACAAAGCAACCGATTTTATGACCTTCATTGGTCATGTGGCTAATGATTCATTCCTTCCTTTAGGAGGAGCATTAATTGTAATCTTCGCAGCCTATGTGTGGAAAAAACATAACCTCAATAAAGAGCTGGAAGAAGGGTTCCCGGGATTTAAAGGATCGTTCGTAGAAAAATATATCGATTTTGCCATCACATACCTTGCCCCTATTGTTCTGATAAGCATTTTTGTCTTTACTGTTCTTGACAGGTTCTTTGGTATACATTTGATATAACTGCACTATAAATATACTTGTCGTTCCGATTCGCAAGTAGGCAAATCGGAATCTTTGCCACTAGAAATCATCTCTTGTTGTAGTGGGAAAGATAACTCTCAACCCGCCAAAGCGGGATTGGTCGGTATGACAC
>JBDLIU010000308.1:0-5398 GCA_039714715.1 Bacteroidota bacterium | reverse complement strand
CCCTAATTGATATAATTTTATTCATTCCTTTAAATATTTATTTAATTAAATTAAATGCCATTTAATTCTTGCTCTTGTTATTAAACTATATTTAACTTTGTGAAGTAATACTTAACCCAAATTATTCGTCCCGATAAATCGGGATGAACAATTGACGAAAATGCTCCCGATAGTTATCGGGATCACATTTTGTCAGGGTAAATCAAGTTTCACGATTACATAAATTCATATTTATGGATCAGATGGGCATCAGAATTAAGACAATCAGAGATAGCTTTGGCTATTCAATCAAGGATTTGTCTACCATGATTGGAGTTACCTCCAGCCTCATTTCTCAAATTGAGCGAGGTAAGGCTTTCCCTTCTATCGTAACACTTAAAAAAGTGGCCGATGCCCTGCATACAACCGTAGGTGAGTTGATTGGTGAGAATGAAGACCTGGATCACCATCCTTTATTAAAACCGAATCAAAGGAGATTTGTAAAGAAAAACAAAAGTGGTACCAGTTTGCATATGCTCTCCTACCACGATTCAACTAAACAAATCGAACCATACCTGATACAATTTGATAAAAACTCTGATTCTGACGGAATTATGACCAGTAATTTCCCCGGACAGGAGTTTTGCTATGTACTGAATGGGAGTTTTGAGGCGATCGTTAATGAGCAAGAGTTCCAGCTAACAGAAGGGGATGGTTTTTATTTTAATTCGAAACAACCCCATCTTTTCAGGAATATCAGCGATAATGAAGCTGAACTTCTATGGATAATTACACCCAACAATTAAATAACCGCAAATCTAAATAGTATAAAATGAGCACAGTTACAGAAGTACCCCCAGTTTCAACAGCCGAAAAATCGGTTGGGCTGGTAAAGTTTGAACAAGCTGATGTTGAAGCCCTGATGGATCGACATGACATGAGTGAAGAGGTTAAAGAAACAATCAGAAAAGAAAACCTGGTTCCAACAACCTTATTGGAAAGGTTACATAATAACTATCCGCAGCACTCCCTGTTAAAAGATTCATTTGAGCCAATCTTTGGTAAGGATGCAAGGAACAACTATACCGGTCTGGCAGGATTCAGAAAGGTTTGTCAGATCCTGGAAGGACACGGCATTGAGCTTACCGATAAAAAAGAGCGCGAACTTTTCGTAGAAGTATACGCATTCCTTGCAACAAAGCATGTGCTCAATTCCATCAACTGGAACGACTACCATAACGATCCCGTTTTCCAGCTCGTTATTCCTCAGCCTAATATGATCAACAAAGAAATTGTTGATGGATATAAGGCCATTGAAGATGAAAAGAAAAGAACAGAGTATGTAGTAGCTTACAGGGAAAAAACAAATCCACATGATGGCAAACAGATCCTTAACCGGCCCTCTTTTTATTCTGAAGACGGAGAATTTGAGGCAATAGATGGTGGTCAGCATAAATACCCCCCGGTATTCCTGCTTTTAGATAAGACAACCCAGAGTTGCTATGCCTACTGCACGTATTGCTTCCGTCATGCCCAGGTAAGAGGTGATGATGATATGTTTATCCAGGATGATGTACACCAAATACACCAATACTTTAGAAAACATAAAGAGATCACCGATATTCTTATTACAGGTGGTGATGCCGGATACATGCCTACCCAACGGTTGGAAGAATACTTGCTCCCTCTGATCGAAGACCCTGAGTTAATGCACATCAGAACGATCAGAATTGCTTCGCGAGCACTTACCTATGAGCCTGATGTTATTCTCAATAAAAAATACGATGCCACATTAGATCTCTTTAAAAAACTAATGGATAATGGTATCACAATAGCCTGGATGGCACACTTTTCTGCTCCAAAAGAACTCTATAACATTTACACTCTTGCCGCAATTCGAAGATTACGAAAAAATGGTTTATTGGTAAGAAGTCAGAGTCCTATGATGAACCATATCAGCCTGTTTATGGATGAGAATGGTAAAGTGGATATCGACAGATCTGCTCAAAACTGGATCGATCTGGGTCATACTTTCATGATGCTTGGGGTTACATTCCACTCTATGTATTGTGCAAGACCAACCGGTGAACATGATTATTTCACTGCTCCATTGGCAGCTATGAATAAGATCTTTAGTAAAGTATATCGTACGCTACCTTCTATCGGAAGACCATCACGATATATTACCATGACTTCTTCAGCAGGTAAAACTTCTATGATGGGTGAGGTTGAGGTGAATGGCAGAAAAGCATTTGCCCTGAAATTCAATGAAGGTAGAAACATGGAGTGGCTCGACAGAGTATTCCTGGCTGAATACGATGAAGAAGAAAACACAATAGAAAAACTAAAGCCTTTTGATGGCGGAGAGTATTTCTATAAAGATGAACTGGATCAAATTGAAAAAGATCTGGAAAGCAAAGGAAAATTTATGTAGAAGACCGGAGACCGATCCCGATAGCTATCGGAATCCGGCTCCAGACTATTTTTAAACTATGATTAACAAAATTATCGGATCACCAGCAGAAGCCGTTAGTGAAATCCACGATGGAGCAACTGTTATGATAGGTGGTTTCGGTGAGGCAGGAAGCCCCATTGAACTCATCCATGCCCTGATCGACCATGGTGCTAAAGACCTTACAGTTGTTAGTAACAATACAGGTAGTGGCCATGTCGGACTAGCTGCCCTGATTGAAAACAGGCAGGTTGCTAAAACTATTTGCTCATTCCCGCGTACTGCAGGATCTAAAGTTTTTCCTGAATTATATCATGCCGGTGAAATTGAACTTGAGCTGGTACCCCAGGGAACATTGGCAGAAAGAATAAGGGCCGGGGGTGCAGGTATCCCGGCATTTTATACACCTGCCTCTGTAAATACTCCTCTTGCAGAAGGCAAGGAATCAAGAGTGTTTAATGGCATTGAATACGTGATGGAATATGGCATCAAAGCAGATTTTGCCCTGGTAAAAGCCAAAACTGCAGATAGGTATGGTAACCTACTTTATAATGCTACTGCCCGAAACTTTGGCCCAATTATGTGTACGGCATCAGACGTGGCCATTGTACAGGCTAAAAATATCGTTGAACCTGGTGTTATTGACCCTGAAACGGTTGTTACACCGGGTATATTCGTGCAAAAAGTTGTTGAAGTTACTAACCCTGCCGATGAATCTAAATTGGTAGAACAAGAAATGAGTTACCCATGGTAGATACAGATAAAAAAATTGGTTGGAGCCGTGAAGAAATGGCTCAAAAGGTAGCGATAGATATACCTGATGGTTCTTATGTTAATCTTGGAATTGGTATTCCGGAACTGGTTGCTGATTTCGTGCCAGCAGGAAGAGAGCTTATCTATCAAACAGAAAATGGCCTTCTCGGTATGGGCCCCGTTCCTGAACAAGGCAAGCATGATCGTGAGCTGGTGAATGCAGGCAAGAAGTATGTGACCACCATGCCTGGAGCTGCGTTCTTTCATCATGCAGACAGCTTTACAATGATTCGAGGTGGCCATATAGACATTTGTGTGCTGGGTACCATGCAGGTATCTGAAAACGGAGACATTGCGAATTGGTCTACCGGTGCAAAAGATGCTATCCCCGCTGTAGGAGGTGCCATGGATCTTGTGGCAGGTGTAAAAAGAATATTCGTAATCACTCAACATGTTACCAAAAAAGGTGACCCGAAAATTGTTAATAAATGTTCATTCCCTCTTACAGGCAAAGGGGTTGTAGAACGTATCTATACTGATCTTGCCATTCTTGATGTGAAAGAAGATGGACTCTTTATTAAAGAAATGGCTCCTGGCGTATCTCTTGAATATTTACAGGAAAGAACAGAACCCAGATTAAAACTAAACGAATAAACAAAAGCCTAATGCTTTACAGCAATGAAATCAAATATTACAACCAACCAGAAAGTAGTTGAAGTCGATCCTCATCAGGATATTTATAATCGCGGTAAGAAGGTAATACCCGGAGGGGTAAGTCGGAATACCATTTACCGAAAGCCTCATCCTTTTTATGTTGCTCATGCAAAAGGAAGTTACATCACTGATATTGATGGTACCGTAAGAACAGATTTCGCCAACAACATGGCTTCATTGATCCATGGCCATGCACACCCTGAAGTGGTTAGTGCAGTGACAGAGCAGATGCAAAAAGGCACTGCCTACACCATGGGTACCGAAGCCGAAGTAGCATTTGCTGAGCACCTTAATCAACGGACCCCTCAATTTAAGAAAATCCGTTTTATGAATTCCGGTACCGAAGCTGTAATGACCATGCTCAAAGCAGCCCGTGCCTATACAGAGAAATCCAAAATTGCCAAAGCCGAAGGGGCTTACCATGGCACCTATGATTTTGCTGAGATTAGCCAAACTGCTAATTCACGCAATTGGGGTAATATCGATAAACCCAATTCGGTTCCATTAGTGTATGGTACTCCGAAGGGTGTATTGGATAATGTTGTTATTTTTCCGTATAACGATATAGAACGTACCATCAACATCCTGGACCAACATGCAGATGAAATAGCCTGTGTATTGATTGACCCTATCTCTCACCGTATTGGTATGTTTGAAGCTACCAATGAGTATATCAAAGCTATTTATAACTGGACAAGAAAAAATAATGCCTTGATGGTATTTGATGAAGTGATAACCTACCGGGTCAATTATTCAGGTGCCCAGAAAAACTATCCGGTTAAACCCGATATGACTGCACTGGGCAAGATCATTGGAGGTGGCTTCCCCATTGGAGCCGTAGCCGGTAAATCTATCATTATGGATGTATTAAATCCAAGAATTCTTTTTCAAAAACATCCTCACTCAGGCACATTTTCGGCTAATCCAATTTCGATGACAGCCGGAAAGGTTACTATGGAACTTTTCGACAAACAAGCGGTTGATGATTTGAACGAGCTCACTCATGTTGCCCGAAAGCAAATCAGAGAGGTGATTAAGATTGCTGATGTTCCAATAAGCATGACCGGCATGGGCTCAATGATGAGGCTCCACCTGCAGGAAAATGCTCCAACAACCTATCGTGAAATTAACCAGTCTAAGAATGCAAAAGCAGTAATCAATAAAATTTTAGATTACATGTTTATCAAAGAAAACATCATCATGATCAATACATTATCTACCATGTTTTCTACTACCTTGACACAAGATGATGTAGATCGTCTGTCAGATGGATTGTTAAGGGCATTTAAATTATACAAACCTAAAATCGAAAAATTAAATCATGCGTGAAGTATTTATTTGTGATGCCATTCGTACCCCAGTTGGAAAGTATGGCGGAGCTCTTTCAGCTGTAAGAGCAGACGACCTGGCAGCTATTCCATTGAAAGCCATATTGGACAGAAACCCAGAAATAAAATCAGCAGATGTAGACGATGTTTTAATGGGTTGTGCCAACCAGGC
>JBDLIU010000307.1:0-5402 GCA_039714715.1 Bacteroidota bacterium | reverse complement strand
ATTACATCATGAGTCCGGTTGCTATCAGCCTATTCACATTTGCCCTCTATGTTGAGATTATGGGAATTCTGCTTGCTATCATTCCAAATAAAATACTTCCATTGTTTAAAGAACCCAAGACAGATGAGCCCTGGGTAAGAATACTGGGTATTATCTTAATGGCTCTTGGATTCTACTATATCGTTGCAGCCCAAAATGAAATAACTGTTATTTTCTGGGCAAGTGTAGTAGCTCGATATGGCGCATTTGTTGGATTCTCTTTACTGGTTATTACTAAAAAGGCGAGACCAACCTTAATAGGATTTGCCATAATTGATGCATTAGGGGCTACCTGGACGTTGTTGGTTATGTAATCCTTAATTATTTCGCTGCACCAACTGCTTAATAGACAGCGCATGAATATACACGGCAAGCGGCATAAAGAGACCCGCAATAAGCAGATAAGGAAGTTTGGCAAATTCTGGTCCAACCAGGGAACCATCTTGTCCAATCTCAGCAGGGAAATAGGCGGCTGTTATAAATAACCGAACCGTGTTAGCCAGAATAAGCAGACTGGCAATATTCCAGAGAAGCAATACAACCGGTTCTACCTTTTTCCTTTTAGCATAATAAGCCAGGGGAACAGCGGTAAGCCCTACTAGAATATCAAGATTTTGTCCTTCGAAAGTGGTTTCTACGGGCACGATCCCCTGTTTATATGCTCCCCATATGATGAGCTCAACAATGATCCGGTAACTCTGAATATAGATCAACCAGCTAACAGAAGTTGCTGCCACAAAATCTGTGGTGCCTTTTTTAAACAGCGAGATAAATATCATCACTAATAGTGGTAATACCACAATTAATGGCATCTTGGGAGGCAAAGAAAAATCAGTAAGTATTTCAGTATAAGAAAGCACACTCAGGTAGATCAACCAGATAGCAATGAAAATGGTCATTGCCAGCGGTAGTTTCTCATACTGGACATTGGTGTCTGCGAGGTGCCTAACAGCCCTAAGTAGAACTAATATCAGGAATACAGCAAGTAATATGGTTAGCGCCTGTAAAATCATGGTTTTGAATTAGATAATAAATATAATAAGCTCACAGCTCAAAACAAATAGCCTCCAGGGTGATCCGGCTAATCATCAAACGAACGACTGAAACCATCATCCTCATCTAATAAACTTACACCTGAAGTTTCTGTTCTTACATATTTAAGAGCTACAACCCCAACAATATCCAGGACTATTCCAAAGAATACCAGGATGAGAATAACCAGCCATTTACTAACAAAACTGTTAATCATAACATCGTTTGGGTCATCCTTGTTTACATATATTTCTATCGTTTCTTTTAATTCATACGCAGGAGGATTAGAATATAGTGTGCTCGTGTAACGATGTAATTCTCCATTTATCTCATACTCCAATATTGGCGCAAAGCCTCCTCCATCAGAAACAATAAACTTAACAACCACAGCAGTAGTAAGTTCGCTGTTCTCTATTTGTTCATTCTTATTCACAAAGAGCCAGACGGCAATACCCCACAATACCAGGCTTAATGTGAAAAATATATATGGCAGTAGTTTCTTGCTTTTTGATCCCTCCTGTTTTTTTTCGGAGCCCAGTGATTCCTTGAGTCTGGTTACATAGGTTACTGCTTCATCAGGTGAAAGACCTGCCTCGGTAACCAGAACTGCCACTGCTTCATCTTGCTTGTCTTCATACAGCAGCACTTTGATTTTGTTGGTTGTTTCTTCTGAAAATGCCATAGTCAAATTTAATCTTAAAATATGGCATAAAAAAGGTGTGCCCCGCCAGTTGGCAGAACACACCTTTCAATAAGGAACTAGTTCCTTTTAGAAACTATATCGTAATCCTAATTGCATTCTCCAACGAGATAGTAAATCAAAGCTATCCGAGAATGATTCTTCCAGTGAACCATCAAAACCATAAGTTGGAATATTGGTTACAGGATCAACACTTACACTAATAGGTTGATTATTGTGCGGGAACTGACGCACACCCCAGTTAGAGCTGATCAAATTACCTACATTAAGGATATCCAGACTTACCTGGAACTTATGTGAATTCAAATTAAGATCCTGTAAAACTCTTAAATCCCAGTTAGAGTACCATGGGCTAAGGGCTCCATTACGCTCTGCATACTCACCACGAATACCGCTTAAATACTTGTCTTGTGCAACGTAAGCTTTGTAAGCATCTCGCTGAACAGCCTGACTTCCTAAGCCAGTACCTGTTTCGAATACCATCTGATCGATTTCTGCATCTGTTGGTACATACAACAAGTCGTTGAATGAAACACCATCGTTGTTAATATCTCCAGCATAAACATAGCTAAATCGGCCACCTTCTACGTATTCAAAGAAAAGCGATACGGTAGTGGCCATCTTCTCACTATATTCAAACTTCTTGTTAAACATACCTACAATACGGTGACGATTACCATAAACAGAATTTGCCAATACAGCTGTATTTACATGAACTGAAGTAGGATTTCTGTCAAAGGCATCACCACTGATCTCCGCTTCAATAGAGCTTACATCCTGGCTCTTCATGTAGTTATAAGCCAGACTGGCAAACATGTTGTTCTCCCATGACTTCTTAGCTTCTAAAGTGAAGTTGAAGGAGTTGCCCTGTGCTTCGTTTGTAAATACATAAGCGTTAGTAGGTCCTCCAAATTGGTTTACGGCCCTGTCTGTGCTACTATCATAAATTGGCCTGTCGTCTACGTCATTAAGTGTTGCTGATGGTGGTTTAAAACCAAAGTTTCTTACCATCATAGACTGAAGGTCCTTTGTATACATTATGTCTGCAGACAGTGATAATCCATTATCAAGCACCTTGTCAACACCGATATTATTACGCCATACCTGAGGATATTTAAATCCTTTATCAGTCATTGTGTAATAGAAGAAATCAGGGTTTGCCACCTGGTTTCCTATCCAAACAAATGGGAAACGACCTGAGAATAAGCCTGAACCACCTCGAACCTGTAGTGTTTTATTACCGCTGGCATCCCAGTTAAACCCAAATCTAGGTGAGATCAGCAACCCCTTTTCAGGTAGATCTGTTGAATTAAAGTAAACCGGATTCCCTTCTGTATCATAATATTCAATGTCAGGGTTATAGTTTCCAAAATCAGGATCCCAATATCCTCCTTTTCGAGCTATGTTCTCCTCTATTTTAGTTTGAGTATCAAAATACATTGGAAGATCGATTCTTAGACCTAATGTAAGCGTAAGATCATCAGATACCTGCCACTGATCTTGCGCATAAGCAGCCAACTGACCAACATTGGTTTCAGCCAGAGCCCATGTGTCATTGGCTTCATTATTATCATACACACCCTGTGCAAAATCCGCTACCGGCTGCATATGTCCTGCATTTACATAATCCACAAAATCCTGTACACTGGCAAATCCAGGTCCAAATGTCCCTCCCAAATATGGGTTTAAAGGATCTATATCAGGAAATGGTTCATAAACACCCAGATTGAATGAGTTGTCGAACATGAATTTTTCAAATGATCCACCCACAGTAATGGTGTGGTCGCCCATGTAAATATTGAAATTATCAGAAATCTGAAGTACGGTCTGCTTTAACCTGTTGTGAACAGAAAATGGCTCATGACCTGCTACAATATATCGGTTACCATCCTTATTGATGTTAAGCACAGGGAATGGATCGCTAAAAGGATTCCTGAAGTCATTAAAGAAAGTGTATCCTACCTGTAGTTTGTTTGAATATTGATTGCCAAACAATGATCTCAATTCTACAATACCAGAGTTTATTTTATTATTAATCTGGTATCCGGAGTTTTCAAACTGCAGTGTAATTAAATCAGGTCCTCTTCTACCGATAGCAGATGGGTGCGCGTTAAGATCCCTTGAGGCATCTAAGAAGTTATAGGTTGCAGTAAGCGTATGATTCTGGTTGATATTCCAGTCAAGCTTTATGATACCTTTTTGGTTATCTGTTCTGTGGGTATAGCCTTCATAAGCACCTGTTTCATAGCCTAGTCCAGCCAAAGTGGAGCTAACCAGGTCTAAGTCTGCAGCTGTTACTCTAGAAATCTGGCTGCCGGCAGTTCCTCTGTCTGCCAAATAGCTGGAACCAAGATCCTCTCTTCTTTCCAGTTCAAAATTGGCAAAGAAGAATAGTTTGTCTTTAATAATCGGACCACCAATGCTAAAACCTGTTTGTAGTTGAGCCAGGTCTGGAACAAAAATTTCTTCTCCGCTCACTTTACTGCCTGTCATGGCATCATTTCTATAGAAACCAAACACAGTTCCTGAGAATTTGTTTGTTCCGCTCTTTGTTACTGCATTTACAGATGCTCCTGTAAACCCTGATTGGGTAACATCAAATGGAGCTATCGAAACCTGGATCTGGTCAATAGCATCGAGTGAAACGGGTTGAGCATTTGTTTGCCCTCCCGGTGTTGCTGCGTCCAATCCGAATGGATTGTTGAAGATCGAACCGTCTAATGAGAAATTGTTGTACTGATCATTACGTCCTCCAAATGAGTTGCCGGAAGCTTGTGGTGATAGTCTGTAAATATCACCGGCAGATCTTGTAATGGTTGGCATCACCATCAGCTGCTCGTTATCTATCCGTGTTTCAGGTCCGGTTCGATCGGCATCTATGAGTCCCGATTCTGCCGTAACTACAACCTCCTCAAGAGCAGATACATCTTCTTTCATTTCAAAGTTCATTGTAAGACTTTGCCCTAATGATAATTGTATTCCATCATGAGTCTGATCAGAATAACCAACAAAGCTTACTTTTACTTCGTAAGGACCTCCAACTCTTAGGTTAGGAAGGTTGTACTTTCCATCGGCCCTGGTAGATGCTCCGTAAACTGTTCCGGATGGCAAATGAGTTGCCATAACTGTAGCACCGGGGAGCCCACTGCCATCATCACCGCTAATAACACCTCGAATGGAGGCCGTGGTAACACCTTGTGCATTGGCATTAAAACTAATGCCGATAAAGGTCAAGCCCAGCAAGAAACTAAGGCTTAATCGTAATATTTTTTTCATAAATTAATGTGTTAAATAAGTGTTAAAAAGAGACAGCCAAATTTACAGTTTATTAATCGCAAATTCAGGCTTGTTGTTATAACGATAACAAGATGTTTCATTAACATAATAAGATATTTATATTCTCTCACGAGTTAGATAAACCGCGCAATAGTTAGATGAAATAAGAGGACTTTAATTCTTATTTATTTCTTGAATGTTCATACTTTTAAAACACTTTATTAGATCAGTAAAATAATGTCCAACCCCAGCCGGCTAAGATTCGTAAACACTTATATGCGTAACCTGATTCTCATCATAATCCTGGCTGTAACAGTTCTCACGGGTTGCACATCTTTTTCACCAATAGATGAGC
>JBDLIU010000306.1:0-5418 GCA_039714715.1 Bacteroidota bacterium | reverse complement strand
GTTTGAGATAGTACACCACCAGCTCCGGGAGCTTGGTGTAGATGGTCTCGTCCGGCATGGGATCAGTAAAACTGCAGTTGCCCAGCTTTTCGGAGGGTGGCCTGCACCTTGCATTTTGAAAGAATTGCTCCTGAAGGTACAAAGGTGCAGGCCAGAAGTCTTCACGGAGGTCAGGGATATGTGACACCCATCGATTTTCCGGCCTACAGGGCAGCAAGCAAAGCCATTGAAGAAAGCTTTGGCAAACCCCCTGTTCCTGTACGAAGCGGAGGGAGTATTCCCATTGTCTCAGACTTTGAGGAGGTACTGGGTATTAAGTCAATTCTCATGGGCTTTGGCCTGGATTCGGATGCAATCCATTCTCCAAACGAGAATTACCCCCTCTTCAATTTTTATAAAGGAATTGAAACTATCCCGCTGTTTTACAAGTACTTTGTTACAACAGAGCGTCCTTGAAACTGATTTTAAATCATTTCATTAATACCATCTTTTTAATATCAGTTCGCTGATTCCACTTAAGTTGATAAAAATATATGCCGGATGCTAATTGATCTGCATCCAGATCGAAGTTATGGCTGCCAGCATTCAATAACTGGTGGTTGACAAGTGTAGCAACCTCCTGACCCTCTATGTTATATACTTTCAGCGTAGTAATTCCTGGGGCTGGAAGGGATAAATAAATTGTTATTTTTGAATGAAATGGATTTGGATAGATGTGAGATAGTTGGTTATCAGGTTGAGCAACAGCTTCTCTAATACCAACAGTTGTAGGATCAATCTGCAATGGCTCTGTATATTGTGCCCTTAGAGCCTGGTCCCAATTCAGATTGCCCACTGGTAATCCATCATGTCCGGCAGTTAATAAAGTTGCATCGGTATACTCCATGTTTTCAGGTAATGGCCAAACTAAAGTGAAAGCAGGATCATCATTTGCATTCATATGTACATCATAATTGCGATCTCCGGTATAAACACCCCATCCGATGGTATCCGTGTCAGTATCCCTGCTTTCTCTACACCAATTCGAAAGCTCATCAATAACCCAGGTATCCATAGCGTTGTCTGAGAACAGAGGATCCATTTCCAGATTATTGCTTTCATGAATATACGGCCAGGTATCATTATCTTCAAATATGGCCTGAGTTTCCGCTCTCATCCAAACCGGCTCAACTACATCATCAGCATAATCAGTCCAGTAATCTTTTGATTTCTGTGGCCAGAAAAATGCATTATGAGTAACATTAACTATTCTGTCTGCTTCTGTTAATCCCGTTTCCGATAAATCATCAGGGGGTACTTCCTGAATTGAAATTGTGGATACAGTATCATGTCCGTAAACGGAAGTGGCATAAAACAGGTTACTGCGGATATTACCATTAACCAGATAAGGCATACCTAAGGCTCTTACCAGTGATGCATATATAGTATTATGTTCTATGACTACAAAGTCTGCCACATTGGAGTGTGTCAACCAGTAAGAATTATTGTTAAAGGAAGTGCAGTTTGTAACGATCAGGGTATCTAGCTTTTCCTTACCCATAAGTACCTGCTGTCCTTCATAAGGATGCTTATTGGATAAAAAGTTTCTAAAGACACAATCTCTGAAATAGGCAGAAGTCTCATCACCGTATGTGCTGAAAGCATTTGCAGTAAAACCGTTGAATATGCAGCGTGTAAATTTAACACTTACCGTATCCCCTATCACCACCATCCCGGAAAACCAATCTTCGCCACTGTGCTGTCTGTCAAGATTAACTCCCTGGAAAATGATATCGATAAAACTGTGTTCAGTACTGTTGCTCATAAAGCCCATCATATTGTTATGGTTAGTTCCATCTGCTTCTTGTCCTCTGACAATCATGGGTGGCCTTCCCGAACCTTCGGCTGCAATCAGTCGCAAAGGATAACTTACACGTATTTTAGCTGATAAAACATAGATTCCATCTCTTTCAAGACGGTAAATTCGATTTAGATTCGCCCTTTCTCCCGTTTCTGTGGTATCTCCATAGATAGTGTTTACCAGGGCAGGATCTCCCTGGTCATCGACCGCCGGGACATCCATAATATCCTGTCCCGTCACCTGGGTAATTCCTAAGGAAAGGAATAATACTCCCGCAATTAATTTGTAAATGTGTTTCATGTTAAACCTCCTTTTTTAATGAGTAATGTTCAATTAATATACAGTCTATAAACCTTTATTAATAAATAAGTATATATCTCAGGTTTTTTATAATCTCACCCTCACCCCCATATCTATTGTCATTCCATAATGTTGAATTTGTGCATCCCATTTTGTGCCTTTTACCTGATCCCTGTCTTCAGCACTTGTGATGTTATTTATATTACAAAACAGTTGTATGCCATACCAGGGCAATCTCTGCCGAACTGATAAATCCCATCTTAAATAATCATCTGCATATTGTGCCAACTCTGGCCAAAAGTCAGCACTTTTGAAAACACTTGATTGATAAAACATGGACAGGCGGGTAGAAAATCCTTTGTAGTCGTATCCAATCTGCACATTAATAATATCGTCTGGCTGATCAATTAACTGGCTGGTGTAGAAAGTATCAATATTTGCATAGATTGGGGGATCCCATGGATTTTCCGCCTGGTTGATAACTTCTGTAAATGGATATCTTGCCTGAGATTCGATATGTGTATAGTTTATATTGAGTACCAATCCTTTCAGAGCGCTGGGTAAATACCAGAAATGAGTCTGCCAATCAAGTTCAACACCTTTTACGTAAGCCTGATACTGGTTATTTGCCGTTGTATAGATATCACTCCCAAAATATTCCGTTGGAAAATCATATGCAACCGTATCCATTACAACCCTCCTGCCAAGAAAGAAGATCATTTTGTCAATCTGTTTTGTAAAAGCACCTATGGTAAACAGACCCAAACGGTTCTCTTTGAAAGAAAAATAGAAGTCAATATTTCTAGAATGCTCCGGCTCAAGTCTGAAATTATTCCAAGTTACTTTATCTAAATGTGTATCCATTCTAGGCATGATTTGATAGTAACTTGGACGCGATAAAGTTTGAGTATAGGCAATTCTGATATCGAACCAGTCAAAAGGCTTGATTTTCATATGAATCATTGGAAGTAGAAAGCCATTTAACCGAGTCATTGTTGTATCATCGTGCTTATATACAAGCTCTGGCAGACTTGAATCTGTAATGCCTCTTATTCCTGTGTAGATGGTTTTATTCCTTTCGTATCTGACACCTGGAAGAAATTTGATATATTTTCCAAAATCAAGTTCAGTCATGGCAAATACGGCAGAGTAGTACTCATTCCCTGAATAATCATGCGTTCTGGATGATTTTTGGTATGGATAGACATCTGGTACATTTGCGTCTTTCAGAACCTGCACTAAACCATCCATTAAATCCAGATTTGTAACTGCTCCCATCATATATTGACCACCCATAAAATCTTTATGATCAAATGTTGGATTGTTCAGCATAGAATAGGGTATTTGAAAATTGTATAATTCATCTCTCATCCATGGAAAAGCGTTTAATATGGGTTCATTTGATCGTCCCCGGCCAATTCTAAGATCAGCCCCCCACTTGGAACGATCGTGAATCCTGGCTTTGTACCTGTATTTACTACCAACTTTAATATTACCGGTTATTTGATTTGTTAGAATAAAATCATATTGAATATTAAATGAGGCTTCAATCTGTCTTTCCTTTGTGGTTGAAAAGGTGTCGTAGATTCTGTCAAGGGTGGTTATCGAATCATTGATCATTGTTGCACGTTGTTGCACCTCCCTGGGTGGAATGTCAACAAGATCATCACTGGCAGGAAAAGCACGACTTTGATTAAACTGATACTGATATCTTGCCGGAATGTCGTTTTTAGAGTATGAATGAGATAATCTTGTCTCTACAGTTACTTGATTTAACCTTTGTTCGTAATTCAGGATATTGCTCAAGGTGGCTAAATCATATCTTTCTCTTTGCCCTGAATATGCATGCCCGCGGGTGAATGGAGCATAAGACTGGCTGTATATATCTTGTTTTGAGCTAGTTTGATTATAGAAATTCTTCAATTTCACACTACCGTTAGTCAATTGATAATCCAGCACCAAAGTTGATCCATACCTTGAACGGTCTCTTATTATATCAGAGACCATCAGGCTATTTATATTCAGATCATTGTCTTCGCCAATTATAGCGCCGGTTTTAACAGAATAGTCTGCTCCTAAATTATTGGAACTTCTATTTCGTCTTTCAATATTCAGCTGCAGATAAGCACCCAGTTTAGCATTGAGAAATCTGTTGCTGATACTGCTGACAAACATATAATCATTGTACGTTGATTTCAGGTCATTATATCCACCCTGGGCAACAATATCAGACTTCCAGCCCGGGTCGGCGGTTCTCAATTTAAAATTGACAGCTCCACCCATAAAATCGGCATCATGTTCTGCAGTAGCAGCTTTTATCACTTCAATTCCATCAAGGGTGTAAGGAGAAATCATGCTGATGTCAGTACTTCTGTCTGACTCACTGGTTCCCGCCATTGATATTCCATCTACTGTGATCTTGTTGTACTTCGGAGATAATCCACGGACAACAACCTTGTTCCCTTCACCCCCTGATCTTTGTATTGAGACTCCGGGAAGCCGTCCAAGTGCTTCTGCGGCATTAGCATCCGGCAATTCCTGCAAACGTTCAGCTGAGATAACATTTTTTATTGATTTTGCATTGAGTTGCTCGTTTATAGCATGCATCTGACCACGTGCCTGTGCGGTTACAACCACCTCGTTAATCTCATTTGAACCACTATAATTTAACTCAAAATAGACTTCCAGCTCTATATTTGTATCCAACGTTACAGGAATAATTTGATCATCATAACCAATGTATGAAGCTATTATTTCGTACTCCCCTGGTAAAAGATTCTTTATGAGATATCTGCCATGGGAATCGGCAGCATCACCAATAACAGTACCCGAAACAATTACATTTGCTCCAATCAGGTTTTGACCTGTGGCAGCATCAACCACAGTTCCTTTAACCGTATATCTATTTTGAGATACACCCTTTACACATAACAGGCTTAACAGCATTATCCAAAAGGTTAGTTTGTTACCTAAGGTTTTCATGGATTGAAGATGCTGTCGGGGATAAATAAATATACGAAAATATGGTAACATGTCAACACAAATCCTTTGGTCTAACCTTACAGTTGGAATTAGGTATTTGGTTCTCGTAGCACATGTCAAGGGGGGGGGTGAGGTGAAAAATATATATAAATATTACTTTCCATATTAAATAATGCAGGGGGGTGGAGAAAAAAAACATATATTTGCGCCAGGAAACCCTAAATAAGTAGTTAACTTAAATTATTCATTATGGCGGTAATAAGATTTAAAGCATTAGAACAGGTTTTTAACAGAAA
>JBDLIU010000305.1:0-5426 GCA_039714715.1 Bacteroidota bacterium | reverse complement strand
AAATAAAGGCTCTCTTATAAAGTCTTTTTGAAAATCTTTTTTGAGCTTGTCAGGCCATTGAGCTTGGAAAGTCATATTCCATCCAGATGGAATATTGAGCGAAAAGTCCAGTTCATCATGATGATATTTCTCTTCAGACAAACAAACCGATGTGACACATAGTAGAATAATTGTAAAAAAACGCATTATAAACTGACATTTCCCATTTACACGGTTAAAAAACACGATTAACTCCTTAAGACATCTATAATTTTACAAAATACACTGTACCTTCTAAGCGCCCATCCAGTCCACCTGTTGCACAAATTTTGGTATTATTTTATCCCCAAAAAAGAACAACGTCAAATAAGAAATGTTAACTGGGAAAAGAGGGGCATGCTGATAACCTTTCACTCCCATCCTAACACCCACACAACCCACTTTCCACGCACATAAAAACTCATTAGATTATTTATCAAATGTAATGAGTTCCAAACTCACCACATTAGAAAAGAAATGTGATGAGTTATATTACCCTCTATCCAAATACATACAGGAATAATCCCAGAGAGGAGAAATAATATTGCGATACATGACTGAGTTAGTATAATTCATTGAAACAATCATAAAAAGGAGAACGAAAATGAGAAAACTGTTTTTGACCATCTGCTTCTCAATGCTCATTATTAATTGCTTTGCTGATTTTGCCAAATGGACAAAGCAGGAGAATTGGAGAAAGATTACAGACAACATGCCTGAAAGTGAAGTAATTAAACTCATTGGAAAACCATCCTATGAGAAAATGTCTATGAACGAAAAAGTTCTTTACTACTCTAGAAAAGAACCATTCGTTTCAAAATATGGGATAGCAATGGAATTTACTAAAATTGATTACAACGAAGATGCTAGCATCATTTTAAAAAGAGAGGTTTTGAAAGACAGCACCTTCTACGTCTCTAGTACCAGAGAACCAAATTTTTACAAAATCAAAGACATTCAAGAAGCAATGCCAAAAAAATTGAAACCCATAGAATGTCTCGAGAGTTGGCAAAAAGAAAAAACTTGGAAAAGAATTAAATATAGAATGAAAGAAAAAACTTTAGTTGCTCTTCTTGGAGAACCTACAATAAAAAAAGACAAAGGTGGGGCAGGTCGGCGATACGCTTACTATTATGGAGAATTACCTTTGTGGGGAGTAGTAAACATAAATGCATTAGAAAACGGAGAAGACAATTACGTTGAAAGTTGGGGTGAACCTTTTTGGTATCTGCTTAACAAAGAACTTTATGAAGAAGTAAAATCACCTGCAAAGAATGAACCTTTGATGACACTTGAAATTCAAGAAATGCCGAAAGTAACTTTCTTAAGATTTGTGGAGAAAAATACTGGCTTGACTGAAGCAGATAAGAAAGCCATCAGAAAAGATATTAATCCCAATGTCTACACACATGCAAGGCTTACCAAGTATCAGCAGAATGGGTATATATTCTTAATGATTGACCAATATTACCCAAGAAAAATTATAGGCAAAGACTCAGCAGGTCACCCAATAGTTACAGGTGGCTCTGGCAGTATAAGTATATACAAACTGGAGAATGAAATATGGCGATTAGTGAAAAACACATTCTATGACTGAATACCTCTATAGTCAAGCAAGTATATCTCCCTCACTCCTCCATCAACTCATCCAACACCTTCACCCACTCCACTTCCCACCCACATAAAACTCATTAGATTATTTATCTAATATTATGAGTTTGGCGTTATTCCCTTGTTTTTACTGAATGTAATATAATGAGTTGGACATGTAATGTGATGAGTTTTACCGTGATCTGCCAACACACGATTTTCTTCAATGAGCAACGGAATATATTATATGCTGGCAGGGTGAGGTAAAAGGCTATTAAAAATGTTTGCATTTTCTTGAGATTCATTAACTCATTATCATCAAAAACGTTACGCCATCTCATACGCATGCTTTTTCTGAGCTAATGGTGTCTTTGGTTGTAGAAAGGTTGTATGACTTTCAGGGCTTTATAAGTGGCTTATCCTAACAAAGGTTTAACCTGCTTTATCTACAGGTGGATAGTTTGCTGCAGGCGGTGAATTCAGCTTAGGTCTTGAAACTGATGGTACTATTGTGTGATCTTATTGAGGCATTTATAACATAGTTGAATAATTTGACATTACATGGTATCATTGGCTTAAAGCTCATTATTATTGTCTGTCCAAATCCTTTTTTATTGTCGATTTTTTACTGAGAAAGTCGATACAATATAAACATAAATAGAAAGGATTCTAAGTGCTTGGATTACTACAAGGACATAAAGTACTCATTAAACTTTTTGTATTATTTTTTCTCTTTTGTTCTCTGTCTGTATTTGCTTATCAGATCCCAACCAGCGGACAATCCATTGCAACCCAAGCGAAATCGAATCGATCCCTCGGACAAAAAAGACGACTTATTGTAGAACTGGAGGAATCTTTCGATTCCCGCCGTCTTCCCAAAGAAGAAATCAAACTTAGAAGAGCTCAACATCATGCGCTGATCAGCCGAGGGGGCGGACGGATAATCCACCCTTATGGAAAACTGAAAAATCGTATCGTGGTAGAAATACCAGCGTCAAAAGTGGACAAACTGCACGAGCTGCCGAATTTTTTGGATTATCGAGAAGATCTCCGAGTGCATGCGCTTTTAGAGGATTCGGCGTACCAGATCTATGCGGACTACGCATGGGCGAATGAAATCACAGGCCAGGGTGTGAAAGTGGCTGTTGTAGATACAGGAATTGATTTAACGCATCCCGATCTGACAGGTAAGGTGGTTGCCCAATACGACTTTACGACAAACACACCGGATGCTATGGATGATAACGGACACGGTACACACTGCGCTGGGATTATTGCTTCCGAAGGGGCGGTTTATCACGGGATCAGTTCGGATGTTTCGCTTATAGCGGCAAAAGTCCTTGACTCAACCGGCAACGGATACGCTTCGGATGTAATGTTGGGAATCCAGTGGGCCGTTGAACAGGGAGCAGATGTCATAAACATGAGTCTTGGAGAAGGCCAATACAGCGGAACCTGCGATTATACAGATCTGGCACAGGTGGTCAATGAGGCTGTCGCTGCCGGAGTGGTTGTCTGTTGTGCCTCCGGCAATGACGGGAATCCCAATGCATTGGTCTCGCCGGCATGTGCCTCAGGTGCGATTGCGGTCGGTTCGGTTGATAAGATGGATGTGATTGCATCATATTCGGATGGTGGTGTGGAACTGGACCTTGTCGCTCCCGGTGGAGATACGGCCGGGGGTGCGAATTATCCTGAAATTGTATCGACGTTCAGTACGGAAGTAGCCAATAATCCGGAGTATTGTTTTTATCTTGTATCGGGTCAATGTTATGACAGTCTTTTCATTGTCGACGGGGCGCGCTATATCCGTGCGACCGGGACTTCCATGGCGGCTCCTCATGTCAGTGGCGCTGCAGCTCTGGTACTACAGGCCAATCCGGAATTAAGTCCGGCTGAAGTCAAGGATATTCTTGAGCAATCAGCAGACGATCTGGGCACACCCGGATGGGATAATGTCTATGGCTGGGGACGACTGAATATCGCCCAGACCCTGCCAAATATTCCACCGCTCTACAGAGATCTCTCTGTTACGATTACGGAGCCGAACTTCAATGATCCGTTTGTTCTGAAGCAGGCTTTCTGGCTCAGAGCAGATATAGAATGTTTGGCAGATGGTGGATGTGGAGAAATTGAAGTATACGCCCAGTTCTGCAGCGATGTCGATTGCAATGATTTTAACAATGTGAGTACAGATACCGTATTTTCGAGCGGATGGGAGAATCCGATTTTTCTCGGAACCATGGAACCAAATGATTTCAATACCGTACAATGGGAATTACTGCCTCGTATGTCCGGCGATTATACGTTGCGGGTATATGCTGTTAATCCTGTGTCCGGAATGCATGCATTCGATTCGCTGAACCTCAGTGTGATTGATCCCAATCTGCCGGCACTCAATAGTATAGAATGTTTACTGAATGGAGTCTGGAAAGATTGTACCGAGGCCCGGTACGGGGATCTGCTAAAGACAGTACGCATCGATGCTGAAGACCCACAGGGACCACCCCAGGTGCAACTGACACTCATAAATGTTCCCGACCAGCAGACATTTATCAATGAACTGCTGCCTTACGACGGGAACTATTTTACAACGGATCCCAATTTGATCATTGCCGATTCAGGGAACTGGCAAATGGATGTGCTTGTTCAGGATTCTGATTTGAACATCGTGGAAAAAAGTCTGGACTGGAATGTACCCTGGGGAGAGTTGTCCGGATTGATCATCGAACCTTCAGGCAGCGTATCAGTACCCAAGGGTAGTTCGCTTAATATCACGACGGATCTCCAATGCCTGGGAGGCGAATGCCCAGATGCGCAGATCAGCCTGAATCTCAATGAGGCCTATGAAATAAGCTTTGATGATGGCACAGCCGAAGACTATGGAGAAATCGGATCTTCCTTAGGATACATTGCAGTTCGGTTTATACCAAAAGAGTACCCAGCCAAGGTTAAGGCCGCCCGATTCTATATCTGGGATGAAACAACGTATCCGTTTGAACTTCACATCTGGGATGACGATGGGGATGACTTTTACGGGGCACCGGGAACGGAGTTGGTCGTCCCATTTATCGTAGATCCGGTCACGACTTCCGTCCAGGATGTGAAGTGGTTTGACATCGATCTGAGCGATTATAACATTCAGATCACATCGGGGACATTTTATATTGGGTGGCAGCAGGTAAACGGAGTCAATAATAACCAGGTTGGTTTTGACACAAATGGACCCTTGTCTTATCTAAGCTATGGATATTTGCCATTCTTAGGATGGTTTAATTTGAGTGACTACTATTCCGGAAATATCATGATTCGTGCCGTATTTGAAAAAGCGGGGGCAATCTATGAGGGAATCCTGCCGAATCATCCAGGGCCAGCGCCTTTGTATACCCTTGATACGCTGCCTTTTCCGGGCGGAGATCTCAATGTCGGGGAGCATATCGAAAAGTCATTTCAAGTCTATTCCGTTGGTGCTGTTGGTGAAGATACGGACGTGATGGCCGTTTTTCAAAATTCTTACAGCCGAGACGTCACATCTTCTATCAAAATTACTGTTGCCGATTCGCTAACTACCTGTCACGGAGCTAACCTGAATGCTGTGGGACGCGTTGATCTTGTTGATTTTGTTCTCTTGGCCCAGCAATGGCTAAATGATACTCCTCCACTTTCATCGGATATCAATGGCGACTCATCTGTGGATATCCAGGACCTTGAGATTTTATCTGGTTGCTGGCAAATTGAACCGTAGTCCATTTTCATTGTTTAGTACGTGCACGGGCAATTGATCTATGAATCAACGATACACGGTTATTAAAAATGTT
>JBDLIU010000304.1:0-5432 GCA_039714715.1 Bacteroidota bacterium | reverse complement strand
TTGTAGTTACATGGGTAAGTTTATTATTGCTTGTAATCACTACATTTTCGTGCGGACTTTTGGTTTGCCCCAAGGTCACATTTACACTTGAGAATAAGGTGAAAAATAGGACTATGTATTTTGACATGAGCGTAGTTTAATAGTAATCCATTTCAGAAAATATCAATAAGATTAAAGAGATTTGGTTTACGAATAAAGCTATCGAATACTGAAAGGATATCCAATATAGAGTTATTAACTACAAGGGAAAGAAATTTTGGGGAATGCTTTGGCCGCGCAAGCAAGCTTAAAATCCTGAAAACAAAAGAGGCAGTACCCAAAGGTATGGCCTCTAACTTTTTTGCGATAAATCAGAAGATTCCTATCCAATGAACCCTTAGTTTTGTACATATCCTTTTTTCAGATTCTTGCAAGTTACCGGGTGGTAACTTTTATACAATCGGGTGACTTACAACTATGGATTTCGCAATCTCCGGAAAATCATAAGACACAGTTATACAACAACATACAAAAAGCGTCAATTATTTGTGAATAAGCTAAGGGGTCACCCAAAACAAAAAACTCACCATGTTGTGACCACATGATTTCACTGAAATGAACAAGCTGCATTTCACATGCAACTCATAGAAATCCGGCGTATGTATGAGAAAACAGTCATCGCTTCTGGACTTATGATACAGCTTCTTCCTTAGTAGCGGGGGTAGATGAAATATCGAACTTCGATTTAATACCAGGATTGCAGGAAGTAATTGTCTTATTTTCTGATTGACAGTTAAACCACTCTTTTCACAACTTGCGTTTCGCAACTTGCGTTTCGCATATTGCGAAACTCGACAATAAAAACTATCTTTGTAAAAAAGAGATTATGAATCCATTTCTAATTAAAGGTTATAAAAATCCACAATATTTCTGCAACCGGGTAAGCGAAAGTGATATTCTGATATCGGCAATAAGAAACAATCAGGATATTACACTTTTTGGACATAGACGGTATGGCAAATCTGCATTAATTCACCATGTTTTTCACAAATTACAAAAGGAATTTGTTTGCATATACACAGACATCTGGGGCACAAGCAGTATAGAGGAGTTTACCAAGGAACTGGTAAACGGGTTAATTTCAAGCAGGGTATTTGCAAAGCGGAAATTTTCTGATAAGCTGTTAAACCTGCTGAAATCAATTGGCGCATCCTTTAATATTGGAGTAGACGGTTTGCCATCTGTTGATGTTATTTACAATGAACGAAATCAAAATTTCAGAAGTCTGGAAGAATTATTCAAATTTCTTAATCAACTGGATATTTCGATTCTATTTGCAATAGATGAGTTTCAGGAAATTAAAAAATACGACAATCAGGTACCTTTCGAAGGAAAGTTAAGATCATTAACCCAGCAAAGCAACAAAATTGTATTTCTATTCAGTGGGAGTGAGCAACACTTGCTAAATGAAATATTCAATGAATACAATATGCCCTTCTACCAGTCGACCAGAATGGTATCCATCGGGAAAATTGAACGGAACGCTTATTATAAATTCATAACCGGACAGTTTAAGAAAGCTAAAAGGGAAGTGAATCCTGAGATCGTAAATCATATTCTCGAGATTTCTCATCAACATACTTATTATGTCCAGGCACTATCAAATTTCCTTTACAGCCAGGATTTAATACCCTCAAGCATTTCAGAATTTGATGTATTATACAGAGAGTTTATTCTAGAAAAAAGTGTTTTTTATAGTGAATTACCGGAGAGACTAACAAAACGACAATTCTCTGTTCTCAAAGGGATAGCAAAATCAGGAGTCGTGGAAAATCCAACCTCTGCAAAATTTATGGAGATTTCTAATATTCGTAGTTCCAGCAGCATGTATAGAGCTATAAATTCACTATTAGATAAGCAACTAATAATAAAAGATGTAGGAAAACTAAGAATGTATGATGTATTCCTGGAACATTACCTAAAATTTGCCTTGTAGCCAGTTTTTTCATCTCGCACTTTGACAGGTATTTGCACCCTCAGGCGGCACTGGAAGTTGTAATCTCTTCCAGCGACTGTCCCTTATTTGCAATCTAATTGAGCTTATTGAAAATTGAGTTCATCCAGGTAGGAGAAGACAAGTTCGAGATTCTTATCCTGATTGCTTAGTCGTCTTTTGATCTCTTCAATATCAAGTTTCATACTTAGCGTATCCAATAGTATTTCTCTGATCTTAGAGAAAACGAGCATGATTTGAATATTAACCTGTTTGGCTCTCTTGCTTCTTAGTACACTTGATAGCATAGCAACACCATATTCAGTGAAGGCAAATGGCATTTTCCGAGTTCCTCCCCAACTTGATGTCACAATTTGTGACTGCAAGATTTCAACTTCATATAGCTCCGCCAAATCTCTAACCTTGAATTGTTGAAGGATCTGGTTAAAATGCTAGAGTTCATTGAATCGCATGAGGAAGAATCAGCTTGTAAAGGATAGGGATGTCGGCTTGCTCAAGAAAATACTCAAAATTGAGAGAAGTATTAATATGTTACTTAAATTCGCTTATTATGAAGCGATTACTTATAGAATAGGAAAAGAAATTAGCTTTACGAGCTTGTTAGAGGAATACAAAAGTGAACTTAAAAATTAGAAATATGAAGAAGATATACTTGTATTTTCTTAGCACTTTTTTAGCAATACAGATTAATTCATGTACCCACAAAAATTCCCTTGAAAGGCCTAATATATTATTAATAAATATTGATGATATGGGCTGGAAAGATGTTGGTTTTATGGGGTCGGAATATTATCATACCCCTAATATCGATGAGCTTTCATCGAAAGGAATGGTGTTTACTAATGCTTATGCGTCGGCAGCAAATTGCGCACCAAGCAGGGCTTGCCTAATGACAGGCAAATGGACTCAGCGGCATGGAATATATACAGTAGGAAGCTCGGCAAGAGGAGAAACTAAAGATCGCAGGTTAATACCTGTTGAAAATACCATTACTCTGGCAAAGGAACATAAGATTATCCCGGAGGTATTGCATGAATTAGGTTATATAACGTGTCACGCTGGTAAATGGCATTTAAGTGAAAGCCCTTTAGGGTATGGTTTTGATTTAAATATAGGTGGCAGTGATTGGGGTGCACCTAAAACTTACCATGCACCTTTTAAAGTAAATATCAGTAGCGATAGTAATCAATATTTGACTGATGCCATTGCGGATCGTGCAATAGAATTCATCGATACTGTTTCTCAACCATTCTTTTTGTATTATTCGCCGTATGCAGTGCATACTCCAATTCATCCGGTAGACAGTTTGTTGTATAAATACCAAAATAAGCCTGGGTGGAACGGTCAGAATAACATCAAGTATGCTACAATGGTAGAAAATCTGGACAGGAATATTGGTTTACTGATAGATAAATTGAAAGCACAAAAGCTGTATGAAAACACATTTATCATATTTACTTCCGACAATGGTGGCAGTTTTATAGCAACTAGGCAAAGACCATTAAGGTCGGGCAAAGGCAGCTACTACGAAGGAGGTATCCGTGTTCCATTCTTTTTTATCTGGAGTTCAAGAATTCAGGCAAACACACAAAGTGATCTTCCAATCACAAACCTTGATGTCTTCCCAACAATTTTAAATGTAGTGGGATTAGCTGATCAGAATGAGGCTTTAGATGGGAATAACTTGCTGCCCATTTTAGAAGGAAAAGAAAAAACTATGAGCAGACCATTGTTTTGGCACTTTCCAATTTACCTACAGGCGCATAAAATAAAGCATAATGAAAATCGTGACTCTTTATTTAGAACTCGTCCAGGATCGGTCGTTAGGTATGGTGATTGGAAACTCCATTATTACTTTGAAGACAAAGGAATGGAGCTATATAATTTGTCGGATGATATTGGAGAGCGTAATAATTTGATAAGAGCAGAACATGCAATAGCCAACGAAATGTTAGATTATTTGGAGCTATGGTGGGAAAAAACCAATGCTCCTATACCTCAAACTAAAAATCCATTATATGAAGAATAATCAAACTATCTATCCGGACATGAAATTACAAATAGCATTACTAGTGCTTATCGGTATAATTGCCAGTAGTTGTGCACAAAAGAAATCCTAAATGGACTTTAAGTAGAGAACCGGTAAACTTAAAACCAAATGAGTTAACCGTTGCAACTGAGTTAAAAAGGGCTGATTACCATACTGCCATTATTGGCAAATGGGGATTATCTGAAGGAAATGCCCCACAGAATTTTCCGTCAAATCATGGTTTCGACTATTTTTTTGGTTACAAAACACACGGACATGCGCACCATTACTATTGGGATACGCTGTATAAAAACAACCAACCCTTTATTCTTGAAGCAAATAATTATGCAGAAAAAAAAAGGGAAGTATACACACGATTTGTTTGTGGAAGATGCCCTGCGTTATGTTGAGGATAACAAGGATAATCCTTTTTATTTGTACCTGGCTTTAACTATTCCTCATTTAGAATTAACGGTTCCGGAAGACTCAAAAGAACCCTATTTAAATCTGGGGTGGCCCAAACAAAAAATGAATACAGAAGGTCACTATAAAAACGATCCGGAAGGTAATACAACCTATGCCGGAATGGTTTCGCGCATGGACAGAGATGTGGGACGCTTATTCGAAAAACTTAAAGCTTTGGGTATTGATGAAAATACGATTGTATTCTTTACCAGTGATAATGGCCCTGCATATGAGAAAGAAGATAAATTCTTCAACAGTAATGGAGCACTTAGAGGAGGTAAGCGTGATTTATATGAAGGAGGTATTCGTGTACCATTTATTGCTCGTTACCCTGGGAAAATTAAGGCTGGTTCGGTTAGTATTCATATTTCGGCATTTTGGGATTTTCTTCCAACGGCTTGTGATCTGGCTGGTATTGAACCAACAAATGATGATATCAATGGAATATCCATGTTACCGGAACTTACTGGAAACCCAGAGAAGCAACAAAAGCATGAGTTCTTGTACTGGGAATTTAACGAAAAGCAAGGCCCTATACAAGCTATCCATAAGGGCAATTGGAAGTTGGTTTACAAATTGGAAAAGCAGCCGGAGTTATATAATTTGGCCAATGATATAGGCGAAACTAAGAATATGGTTGCAGAACATCCTGAAAAGTTAGAGGAGTTATTAGGCTTACTAAAAAATGCCAGAACCGAGCATTCCGGGTTCCCATTGGAAATTCGTCAACTTGCTATTGAGTGAATGAAGAAGAATAAGAAGTGAAAAGTGAATAATGCTTGATTTGTTTCAGTAATGTTACAGTAGATACAATCAAAAAAGGCGTTAACATGTTGTTATACAAGTTAAACGCCTTTCTCTCTAGTAGTGGGGGTAGTGTTGCTCAGCCTGCGGCTTTGCGAGTACCAAAGGGGGTTGCTTTACTAAAAGTCACCTTGAGTTATG
>JBDLIU010000303.1:0-5445 GCA_039714715.1 Bacteroidota bacterium | reverse complement strand
TTTCCCAACCCTCCTTTTCTGTTAGACACATAAAATAATGTCATACCATCTGCCGACAGAGCCGGTTGACTATCCCACGCAGATGAATTGATTGGTCTCCCCAAATTTTGGGGGGTAGTCCATTTATCTCCAATTTTTTTAGAAATATATAAATCACAACTCCCGTATCCATCTTTTCTCATACAGGAGGTAAAGACCATTGTTCTTCCATCCGCTGAGACTGTACAGGTGCCCTCATTATACTCTGATGTTAATGAAGAATCTATTGGCATCGGTACTGACCAGGCCTCTTTTTCCCTTTCTGAAAAGTATATTTCCTCATCCTTATCCCTTTTAATAAAGAATAAGGTCTTCTGATCTGCCGTAAGCACAGGGAAATATTGTTGTTTAAACTTATTAATGGGGGCCTCTAATGGCTGCGGGTTAAAATTCAGAGGATCATCAATTCTATCAAGGGCAAACCTGCTATTTTCATGTATAGTAAAGGTCTTTTGATAATTTATATTCTTTTCATCAATAAATGACAGGTATCGCTCACTATGAATTAATGATTCAGAATAGGACCCACCCGAAAAGTAATACTCCGCTAATCTTAAATGAGCGCCAACGTACCTGGGGGAATCAGGATAGCGATCAGCAAGCTCCTTATAATAAACAACTGCTTTTTCAGTTTGCAATAAGGTTATGTAGGCGGCCCCTGCCTGCAGATAAGCCTCTGCAAAAGATGAATCTCTACCAATGGCTTCATTGTACTTTTCAATCGCTCCAAAAAAATCCCTTGCCTTCTGTAACTTCTTCCCGGACTCAAACAGCTTAGCTGCTTTTTTCTTTGAGCTCATAATAACCTGGGCAGAAGCAGTATCTGCCAGCAGCGACAAGAAAAAAAACAGAGCGATAGTCCTCATTACGGGATGTTTATATATTTATGTTCCTGGAGTGAGATGCTCCACTGAGGATTGGCCTTCACATAGTCAATCATAAAGGGTAGCACCTGGTCAGACTTACTCCATTCCGGCTGAAGTAAAAACCGGCAATCTAAAGAAGTAAGACGTGCCTGTTCTTCTCCCCACTCCAGATCATGCTTATTCACTACAATAATCTTTAATTCATCAGCTCTGCTTAATACGTCTGGAAGCGGTGCTTTAAACTTTTTTGGAGATACACAAATCCAATCCCAATCACCACTCAAAGGATAAGAGCCTGATGTTTCAAGGTGTACATCTATCCCTTTGTTTCTCAACTCGTCTGTAAGGCTATCCAATTTATACATTAATGGTTCTCCCCCTGTGATCACAGCAATCTTTGTGCCTGAATCTACTACCTTATTTGCTAATTCAGTTACCTCTACTTCATTATACTTCTCTGCATCCCAGGATTCTTTGACATCGCACCATGTACATCCCACATCACAACCCGCTATGCGAATAAAATAAGCTGGAGTACCACGAAACACACCTTCCCCCTGAAGGCTGTAAAACGACTCCATAACCGGTAAGACACTCATCTATAATTCTAATCCGTTATCCCCTGATGATTTTTAGAAGCTTTTAGTGTGTTCAATATCAATGAAGCAATTGTCATTGGGCCAACTCCACCCGGAACAGGGGTGATATAACTACACTTATCAGCCACCTCATCAAATTTAACATCACCTTTTAGTTTCCAGCCCGATTTGGTAAGATCAGACTTAACCCTCGTAGTACCTACATCAATCACCACAGCACCTTCGCTTACCATATCTGCTGTTAAAAACTCAGGGCTACCCAGCGCGGCAATAATAATATCTGCCTCCAGGCAAAGCTCCTTTATATTAGGGGTACGACTATGGACAACCGTAACGGTAGCATTCCCAACTTCTGCTTTTTGAGATAAGAGAATACTCACAGGACGACCTACAATATTGCTTCTTCCCAATACCACACAATGTTTACCCGATAGTTCAATATTATAACGCCTAAGAAGTTGAAGTATTCCTGCCGGGGTTGCTGAAACAAAAGAAGGCAGGCCAATAGACATTTTGCCAACATTTACCGGATGGAATCCATCTACATCCTTTGTAGGATCAACAGCTTCTACAACTTTTTGTTCAGCAATGTGATTTGGTAAAGGTAGTTGAACAATAAACCCATCTATTTGATCATTATTATTTAGTTCATCAATCTGGGATAGTAATTCTGCTTCGGTAATATCATCCTCAAAACGAACCAGTGTTGATTCAAAACCTACCTGATCACAAGCTTTTACCTTATGAGCTACGTAAGTTTCACTCCCGCCATCATGTCCCACAAGAATGGCAGCCAGGTGAGGTGCCCTGTAACCAGCTTCCTTGATTTTGATAACTTCCTGGGCTACTTCTTCTTTTATCTCTGCCGATATTTTTTTACCGTCAATAAGTGTTGTCATAAGTCTATTATTTTAAGCTAAATTATCCCAAAAAAGTGAATAAAGGAATGATTAATCAATCGATTTGAAGAACGGCCATAAAGGCTTCCTGCGGAACCTCCACATTTCCAATCTGGCGCATACGTTTTTTACCTTTCTTCTGCTTTTCCAAAAGCTTTCTCTTTCTTGTGATATCCCCTCCGTAGCATTTGGCAAGCACGTTCTTTCGCATGGCTTTAACCGTACTTCTTGCAATTATTTTTGTACCAATTGCTGCCTGAATCGCAATTTCGAACATCTGCCTTGGTACCAGCTCTTTTAGTTTATCACAAAGTCTTTTTCCCCACTCATAAGCTTTATCACGATGAACAATGGCAGATAGTGCATCTACGGTATCACCATTCAGCATAATATCGAGCTTCACCATATTTGACTCTCGGAATCCAATTAATTCGTAATCAAGTGAAGCGTAACCCCTCGAAATGGTCTTTAACTTATCGAAGAAATCGAATACAATTTCGCTAAGTGGTATTTCAAATGTTAGCTCAACCCTATCTGTGGTAAGGTAAACCTGATTTTTGATCTCCCCTCTTTTATCCATACACAAAGAGATCACACTACCAATGAATTCTGCTTTGGTAATTATCTGGGCCCTGATAAAAGGCTCTTCAACATGGGAGATCGAGCCAGGATCAGGCATTTCAGATGGTGCATTGATGTCAACTGTTCTTCCATCATTATACACTGCATGGAATTGCACCGATGGTACTGTTGTAATCACAGTCATATCGAATTCCCTCTCCAATCGCTCCTGCACTATTTCCATATGCAACATCCCCAGGAATCCACATCGGAAGCCAAATCCTAAAGCGACAGAAGTTTCAGGCTCCCAAACCAATGAGGCATCATTGAGTTGCAGTTTTTCCATTGAAGACCTTAATTCTTCAAATTCTGAGGTGTCTACAGGATAAATACCAGCAAAAACCATAGGTTTAACCTCCTCAAATCCTTTTACACTTTCAGAACAAGACCTCTCAACATGCGTAATAGTATCACCAACCTTTACTTCTTTGGCTACTTTAATTCCTGAAATAAGGTATCCTACATCTCCGGCTCTTATCTCTTCTCTCGGCTCCTGGTTAAATTTGAGTACACCAATTTCATCTGCATCATACTCCTTACCAGTGTTAAGAAACTTTACTTTGTCACCTTTGCGAATTAAACCATTCATAACCCGGAAATACACTTCTATCCCCCGGTAAGGATTAAAAACTGAGTCGAATATCATGGCTTGAAGTGGCTCCTTTGGATCTCCTTTGGGTGAAGGAATGCGCTCTACGATTGCCTCCAGAAGCTCTCCAATACCAATCCCTGCTTTACCACTTGCATGTAAAATATCCTCTTTATCGCAACCAATCAGGTCAACTATCTCATCAGCAACTTCATCAGGTCTTGCTCCAGGCAAGTCAATTTTATTTAAAACAGGAATGATTTCGAGATCGTTGTCAATGGCAAGGTATAGATTTGAGATAGTTTGCGCTTCAATACCCTGTGCCGCATCAACTACAAGCAGGGCTCCTTCGCAAGCTTTAATCGATCTTGATACTTCGTATGAAAAATCAACGTGACCCGGTGTATCAATCAAGTTTAAAATGTATGGATCTCCTTCGGTTTCATAGTTCATCTGGATCGCATGGCTTTTAATAGTAATGCCTCGTTCCCTCTCCAGATCCATATTATCCAGTAATTGCTCCTGCATATCCCTCCCGGCAATTGTCTGGGTCGTCTCCAATAACCTGTCAGCCAGGGTACTTTTACCATGGTCTATATGTGCAATGATGCAGAAGTTTCTAATATTCTTCACTTAGTATGTATTTCTCCGCAGGTACTACTGCGGTATGAGAATGCAAAATTATTGAATAATACGGTTATGAATCGTTATAATGTGTCAAGTTTATTCAATTATCTTAAACAATCATCTTTTTGTGTAGCTAGCTTTGTGTTTATGAGTTCAATACCGGCAGAAATTAAAAAGAGAGAAAATATTGCTGAATATATTATCCATATGTATCAAACAGAGGATTTGATACTGTCTTATGATTTTAATTTAGATGAGATTAATCAATATATAATTCAGCATATGAGCAAGGATAAACAAATGATAAAAAAAATTCTGCTTTGGTATGCAGGAATAATTGATAACATGAAATCCGAAGGTATCACTAATAGCAGCAAAAGGCTTAGCACTACCCAGGCCTATGTTGATCAACTTACGAAAATTCATAAATCACTTTTAAAGGAAGATCTGTCATATACCTCTGTTTTTAAAAAGGCTGAAGCAGATGTCAATGAACATATAAAACTGTCGGCTAACACCGTTACAAACCCTATTCAAATCTGCATTAATGGGCTGTACGGTATGCTTTTACTAAAACTTAATGGCAAGAAAATATTGGAGGCGGATGAAGCTAAGCTGGAGAAGTTCGGGGCAGTGCTTGCTTATTTAAGTGATGCCTTTAATAAAGTAGACTTTATTTAGGGCCTCCCTAATAAATATTTCAATAATTGAACTCTTTGTTCCTTTGTTTTTAGGAACTTATCCAATTTAGCTCCTTGTGCTTTGCGCATAGATTTTGTTGGTTTTGGGCATTAGTGGAATTCTCTAGCTACTTCTTTATTTTGCTTGTCCAAAATAAAACGAAGCACCGTGCCTGCGGCAGGCAGGAAACAAAAAGACACCACGAATAATGTATCATAATCCATACAGATTTTTGTTATATGTACAAAACAGTGTTTACAAGGCATATTATTCTTAAATAAGAATATTAAATGGATTATGCTACCGCACTATTCGTGGACACCTACCCGCACGGAAGATAATAACCAAGTTAATCTAATTAAGTAAGCATTTCTATTTCCTTATGCTGATAAGTTTCTACTTGATCGTTTTTGACAATTAGCAGCCTGCCAAATTCATCGGTTCCCAGAATTTCCCCCTGAAAAATACCCTCTGCATCCTTAAATTCACGCTTTTCGTTAATCCCTAGCAGACTTTCATGATAT